>NZ_CP137138.1:301218-602436 GCF_047324295.1 Fructilactobacillus vespulae
TGAATCATAATATGATTTTGCATTTTCTTCATGGTTTTTAGCACTTTGGACTGCTATTTGTGCTTCACTACTGGTTGTAGCTTTTTTAGCATTATTTGCTTCGCTTGATGCTAAGTCTGATTCACTTTTAGCTTGGCCCGCATAACTTACTGCCTGATTTTCAGCTTGTGATGCTTGTGTAGCTGCAGATGATGCTGCACTTGCTGCTGATTGGATATCTCCATTACTACTATTTGATGCATAGATCTTATCTAATTGTCTTTTTGCACTTTGTGCATCACTATTTGCCGTTTCTGCCGCACTACTTTTTTCGTTAGCTTGGCTTGACCATGATTGCGCTGTACTTGAACTTACAACTGCTTGGGCTTTTGCCAATGCTGTTTGCACTTTATCATTAGCTTCTCCTGCACTTTGGGCTGCTGTAGTAGCTGAATCATAATATGATTTTGCATTTTCTTCATGGCTTTTAGCACTTTCGTAGGCGTTTTGTGCGGCACTACTTTTTGTAGCATTTTTGGCATTATTTGCTTCACTTGATGCTAAGTCTGATTCACTTTTAGCTTGGCCCGCATAACTTACTGCCTGATTTTTAGCTTGTGATGATTGTGTAGCTGCAGATGATGCTGCACTTGCTGCTGATTGGATATCTCCATTACTACTATTTGATGCATAGATCTTATCTAATTGTCCTTTTGCACTTTGTGCATCACTATTTGCCGTTTCTGCCGCACTACTTTTTTCGTTAGCTTGGCTTGACCATGATTGCGCTGTACTTGAACTTACAACTGCTTGGGCTTTTGCCAATGCTGTTTGCACTTTATCATTAGCTTCTCCTGCACTTTGGGCTGCTGTAGTAGCTGAATCATAATATGATTTTGCATTTTCTTCATGGCTTTTAGCACTTTCGTAGGCGTTTTGTGCGGCACTACTTTTTGTAGCATTTTTGGCATTATTTGCTTCACTTGATGCTAAGTCTGATTCACTTTTAGCTTGGCCCGCATAACTTACTGCCTGATTTTTAGCTTGTGATGCTTGTGTAGCTGCAGATGATGCTGCACTTGCTGCTGATTGGATATCTCCATTACTACTATTTGATGCATAGATCTTATCTAATTGTCCTTTTGCACTTTGTGCATCACTATTTGCCGTTTCTGCCGCACTACTTTTTTCGTTAGCTTGGCTTGACCATGATTGCGCTGTACTTGAACTTACAACTGCTTGGGCTTTTGCCAATGCTGTTTGCACTTTATCATTAGCTTCTCCTGCACTTTGGGCTGCTGTAGTAGCTGAATCATAATATGATTTTGCATTTTCTTCATGGCTTTTAGCACTTTCGTAGGCATTTTGTGCGGCACTACTGTTTGTAGCATTTTTGGCATTATTTGCTTCACTTGATGCTAAGTCTGATTCACTTTTAGCTTGGCCCGCATAACTTACTGCCTGATTTTCAGCTTGTGATGCTTGTGTAGCTGCAGATGATGCTGCACTTGCTGCTGATTGGATATCTCCATTACTACTATTTGATGCATAGATCTTATCTAATTGTCCTTTTGCACTTTGTGCATCACTATTTGCCGTTTCTGCCGCACTACTTTTTTCACTAGCTTGTTTTGACCATGATTGCGCTGCACTTGAACTTACAACTGCTTGGGCTTTTGCCAATGCTGTTTGCACTTTATCATTAGCTTCTGCGGCACTTTGGGCTGCTGTAGCCGCTGAATTATAATATGACTTTGCATTTTCTTCATGGTTTTTAGCACTTTGGACTGCTATTTGTGCTTCACTACTGGTTGTAGCTTTTTTAGCATTATTTGCTTCGCTTGATGCTAAGTCTGATTCACTTTTAGCTTGACCCGCATAACTTACTGCTTGATCTTTAGCTTGTGATGCTTGAGTAGCTGCAGATGATGCTGCACTTGATGCTGATTGAATATCTCCATTACTACTATTTGATACATAGATCTTATTTAATTGTCCTTTTGCACTTTGTGCATCACTATTTGCTGTTTCTGCCGCACTACTTTTTTCACTAGCTTGTTTTGACCATGATTGCGCTGCACTTGAACTTACAACTGCTTGGGCTTTTGCCAATGCTGTTTGCACTTTATCATTAGCTTCTGCGGCACTTTGGGCTGCTGTAGCCGCTGAATTATAATATGACTTTGCATTTTCTTCATGGTTTTTAGCACTTTGGACTGCTATTTGTGCTTCACTACTGGTTGTAGCATTTTTGGCATTATTTGCTTCACTTGATGCTAAGTCTGATTCACTTTTAGCTTGACCCGCATAACTTACTGCTTGATCTTTAGCTTGTGATGCTTGTGTAGCTGCAGATGATGCTGCACTTGATGCTGATTGAATATCTCCATTACTACTATTTGATGCATAGATCTTATTTAATTGTCCTTTTGCACTTTGTGCATCACTATTTGCTGTTTCTGCCGCACTACTTTTTTCACTAGCTTGTTTTGACCATGATTGCGCTGCACTTGAACTTACAACTGCTTGGGCTTTTGCCAATGCTGTTTGCACTTTATCATTAGCTTCTGCGGCACTTTGGGCTGCTGTAGCCGCTGAATTATAATATGACTTTGCATTTTCTTCATGGTTTTTAGCACTTTGGACTGCTATTTGTGCTTCACTACTGGTTGTAGCTTTTTTAGCATTATTTGCTTCGCTTGATGCTAAGTCTGATTCACTTTTAGCTTGACCCGCATAACTTACTGCTTGATCTTTAGCTTGTAATGCTTGAGTAGCTGCAGATGATGCTGCACTTGATGCTGATTGAATATCTCCATTACTACTATTTGATACATAGATCTTATTTAATTGTCCTTTTGCACTTTGTGCATCACTATTTGCTGTTTCTGCCACACTACTCTTTACATTTGCTTGGATTGACCATGATTGTGCTGCACTTGAGCTTACAGCTGCTTGTGCTTTGACTAAAGCTTTTTGGGCATTTTCATTTTCACTTGAAGCTTTATTTGCAGCTGATTCTGCTCCTGTACTATCACTAGCATTGCTTTCACTAATTGCATTACTATAAGCATTAGATGCTTCTGTAGATGCATTATTTGCATCACTTAATGCAGAGGAAAAATCAGAATTACTACTATTTACATTATTTTCATAAATATTTTCAACTTGTTGTGCTGCATTTTTGGCTTCATCATTCGATAAACTTGCGGATTTCACATATTTTGATAAGTCTGCTGTACTATTGGCCGAAGAAGCACTTGAGCTACTATTACTATCTATATCACTATGAACTGGTGAAATATCTAATTCTCTTGGCATTTTTGTACTTGTAATAATATTATTATCCACTTTTCTATCAATATTAAATTTAGTATCATTTGTAATTTTTATTTTATTAAACTTTTTTGAAGACCAATTATCATCATCTGATAACAATGTTTTCAAATTATAATTTTCACCAGTTATTGATACTTTACCATTTGATATAACACTAATTATTTTATTTATAGCTTTTGTTGAATTCCCATTATCATCTTGGTATGCCAAATGAATTCTCTTTGGAGAATCTATATTTAATGTAGCATTACCGTCTATATAAAAAATAGAATTGGAATGTCTCTGATTTATTGTTATATCTGCTCCTGATTCGAAACTAATGTTTTCATGTCCCAGAATATTAATAGCTGAATATCCAGATGTACTAGAATTAGATATTAATGTAAAGTTTTTTCCAAATTTAAAATCACCGTTATAATCAACAGTATCAGTTGGATGAGTATCTGCATCTAGAAAACTACGAAACCCATTCTGCTCCCAATAAACACTATCTCCTACTTGTATACTATTAATATCTAGATATAAAGCGGAAAAATTAGATTGATACGTTGAATCATTTTTATAAGTTGAAACAATATTAGAAGAACCATCACCCATTCTAAATGCATTACCAAATCCAACCGCTTTTCCATCATCAGCACCATAGTTTGATTCTAAATATGGATGATCAAAATAAAATTCAGAATAATGTAAGTCAGGATTTAAACTAGTACGATGCATTTCCACCTTAGCACTATTGGCAAAATCAATATTAGTAACTCCTCTAGTCATTTCATTTGAGATTTTGAAATCATTATAACCTGAAAAAGTAACTTTTCCATGAGGTGAAAATATAAATCTAAACGGAGAATCGGTTTTTGTTGTTAATTTACCATCTGAAGGAGTTAATGAGATATTATCCGCATTCACTTTTAAATTTCTACCATCAGGTGTGTAAATTAAAGCACGGTTCTCTGTTTCTGCAGCTATAAAAGACTGAATAAACTTAGAATTTGTCATTGTGAATGTGGTTATTTTTTTTGCATTATACGTATTTTTAAACTTAAATGAATCTTTTCCAAGGTCTATAGTATGTCCATTACCATTAATAATTATATTATTAGAATCAATTAATCTTCCCTGCATATTGTTTGGATAATTAACGGTAGGATCAAGAGTTTCTACTGTATTAGAATTAGTAATATCACTTTCAATATTAATATAACTAGTATTCGAATTATTCCAAGCATTCACCAAATCTTGATAACTTCTAACACTAGCATATGAATCTGGCTTTTTATTTGCATTTTTAACCTCATCCGGCGTTGGAATATTCACAGATGTTGAAGATGTACTTGCTTGACTACCACCTCTATCAGAAACTGATCCTGCAGCACTTGATGCAACACTTTCACCACTATTCATCCGATCAAAAAGACCATCATTACTTGAACTAGTGGAATTTGCACCACTGCTACTAGTACTGGTGCTACCTGTTGATGCAGATCCAGTCGATGCTTGACTACCACCTGAAACTGATCCGGTTGTTTCCGAACTTACTATTCCTTTGCTACTACTTGTTGATTGTGGTGCTGGTTGCGAACCACTACTATGTACCGATTGAGGATCAACCGATGCTTGACTGCCAGTTGCCACACTGTTTGATTGGGGCTGATATGTACTACCAGTTGAGGGAGCAGCCTCACTTGCACTCCCAACTGCACTGCTATGATAAACTCCAGAAGCCGAACTTCCAACTTCTGAAGTTGGGACCGTATCATCCGCTTGTGTTTCTAAATTAGAATAGGCATAAGTTCCTCCGAGAAATGCGAAGGTGGCTAATGATACGACGACCCAACTCTTTTTAACTTTCCGTAGTATCTTTTTATCGGACTTTTTTTCAAACTCATTTTTATTGTATAGCATACGATTTCCTTTCTTAACAAAAAATTAATATAATATAAAAAAACTAAACAATATTCAATTAAAAAAGACCTGATTTTTTCAAATCAAGTCTTTTTATTTTAATAGCTGTCGGTAACACTTCGCCATTTAGCTCTAGTATTTGAGTAACTATAGTTATCGGCTAGTGCTAAACAATTTTTCGACATTTCATTATATTTATCTTGGTCATTGCTAATATCCAGCAGCTTGTTAATTGCATCGACTCGATTATGGTAATGAACTAAGTAACCATTTTTACTATCTTGAATGATTTCTCTGGGACCATAAGGAACATCATAAGCTAAGGTTGGTAACCCCTGTGAAATAGCTTCCACAGTTGTAATTCCATAACCTTCACCACGAGAAGTCGATAGTAACATCATTGATTCATCATACGTTTTTAAAACATCTGCTGTCTTAGAACTGTATGGTGCAAAAATAATTGAATCTTCAATTTTTAATGATTTGATTAAATCATCTAATTCTTTTTTGTAGTTTTGATCGCCTACATATCCTTGAACCTTCAAGGTTGATTTAGGTAATTCCTTATGAATTTCTGCGAAAATCTTAAACATTTCGTCTAGTTGTTTTTCGGGAGAAATTCGACCCACATATAAGAATTGTTTTTTATCAAATCGAGTTGATAATTGCTGGTTTAATTCGGCTTCAGAAATCTTTTCTGAATCTGGAATAAATGAATCTGGAGCAACTTTTACATGAACCTTAAAACGACTTTCAATATCTTGTTTTTGTCGTTCCGTTGCTACCAAGATTCCTGTAAATTTCTCGGGCTCTTCCGTAAATGATAAGCTGTAACCTTGATAGATTGGACTATTTTGCGTATCCATTCCGTTGGTAACGTGATTATCGTGGACAAAAACCCATTTTTTGGCATGTTCAACGTTTGCTAATGGTAAATCACAGTTTCTTCGATCAGAAATGAAGGTACTGTTATTATCTTGATTGAGTTCATTGTAGAAAAACTCCAAGAACTGAGCTTCTGTATCAAACTGATAATTATGACCACGATAGTTAATCAAACGCCACATGGTTTGTTGTTGTTTGTCGTTAACGTTCATGAAAGTAGTTTCTAAAACTCGTTCACCGGCTAGGTTAAAGTAAATTTGTGAAGAAATTCGACCATCAGGTAAGTAAAATTCCTCCATTGATTTAAACCCGCGCCAGTCCCAAAATTCTTTAGAACCTACGTTATTAAATTGGTCTAGATGTTCGATATTGCCGACCAATCCAATGGTTTCAGGCATCACGTTTACCCGTGCAATCACCCGACCATTGTTTTTAATTTCTGAAACGTTAGCGTTTTTATATTCAATGTGATAATCCGTCTTTGGAATTACTGAAGTTAATCGTAAGTTAACCTTTTTTCTTTTTACATTAGTTGTATTTTGAAAATAATCATAAACATTAATTACGTCATCGTTAGTTAGTCCATGATCTTCCATATTCTTATGCAAGATAGGATCAAAAGCAGAAGTTACAATTTTGGCATGAACTTCGTCTTTGTTAAACAGTTTAACTCGATTAAACTGACTAAATTCGGTTCCGGAATTAAATGCATAAATATTATCACTTAGAAAATAATACATAATTGCACCTCATTTTATTTTAGTTTTGCATCGTTAATTAGTTCTTGCCAGCTATTCCAAACGTTTTCTTCTGAGTAACGTTCTGCTGAATCATAAGCATTATCACTGTATTGTTGTAATAATTCAGGGTCTTTGAAAAGCTTAATTAGCTTTTGGCCCATGGCTTGATAATCATCAAAAGGAACAATGAAACCATTATTCTCGTTTTGGATAATTTCATTAGGACCGTAGTTTACATCGTAGGTAACTCCAACCATTCCGTTACTGATAGCTTCCATCACGGCTAAGTTGAATCCTTCCATTCGTGAAGTCAAACCAAACACTTGCGCATTCTTTTCAATTTCTTCGATGTTGGTAGTGTATCCCTTAAACGTAACCACGTTTTCAAGTTGGTTATCTTTAATCACCTTTTCCACAGCTCGTTTAGCTTTGTAATTATCACTAGTATCAGCGTAACCATACAAATCTAAGGTAATTTGAGGAACTTCTTTTTTAGCAATGGCAACGGCGCGAACTAAATCATCAAGGTGTTTTTCCCAAGCAATTCTGGCAACCGCAATCACTTTTCCAAACTCACGATCCTTCATGGGAACTCGAGGACTAGTTAGGCTATCCTCTTTAACGATTCCCACGGGGATGGTAAATGATTTAGCAGTTGGTTTGAACCGATCCTTGATATCTTTAGTTTGTTTTTGTGTGGCAGAAACCACAGCATCGTATTTATCCAAATTATTCAATAAAAATTCATAGTTGTTATTTAATAAGATGTCATTTGGATTTTGTGCATCACTAGTTTGTGCATTGTGCATATATGCGACCATATATGCATCTTTAGGCATATGTACAAATCCCCAGTCGCCCAATAAAGCTCGATCAATGACAAAAATATTTTTGTATTCTTGATTGTCTTTAACTTCATTTAAGCATTCTAAGAAGTAGTGCAAAATTTCTTCAATCGTATCGAATTGGCGTTCACTACCATCTAAGGCGATTAATTTCCAACCACTCTTTTGTAGCTTACCTTGCCCATCTTTTCGATAATAAGCAGCAATGGCGGGACGACCTTTTTCATCAACCCACACTTCGTTAATAATTTTGTTATCAGGACTGTACCATTGTTCCAAAGTCTTGAAACCTCTGGAATCAAAAATATCAACCCGATATAAATTGTTATAACCATCAAAAAGTTCAACAGAAACGACCCGTTTGTCGTTGAATTCGTAGTTAACTCTAGCAACCATCACACCGTTTTTTCTCGTAACAATGTAGCGGTTATTCTCTTCTTCATCATTATATTGTAAATCGGCTAATCCAAAGTCTAAGTCATCAACCTTTACAATCTTGCTTTCGGCGTTAACTCGTCCTTGAAAATAATCAAACATGTTAATCATTTGATCATCACTAACCCCAGAGTTGTTAGCTGTTCTATGTAAGTCTCTAAACCAATCTCTGGTTACAATCTTAGCCTCAATATTTTTCTTTTTAAAGAGAGCTAGCCTTTTTAACTCGGCATGTTCAATTCCTGATTTTTTCTCTGGCATACCAAAATTAACAAAATAAATCATTAGTTTTCTCCTTTGTTTAGAAAAATTAATGTATTTCTCTAATACCTATATGGTGGCACAACACATTAGATTGCACAAGCATTAAGTGAACTAACATTTAACTTTCAACCAACAAAAAAGAAGACTTCATTAAAAAGTCTTCTTTTAGTGTTAATCACTACTTATTTTCTTTTCTTTTAACAATTCCCATAAGCAAGGTTACCAACGAAATTAATAGGGCTCCTACAACTTGCAAATTACTATTGGTTTCACCAGTTTGTGGTAATACCTGTTTAGCATTGGCGTTGTTAGAAAGGTCAGATCCGTTAAGATTATTCATTTTAACAAGACCTCTTTGCGCGAGATCGGCATTAATTTCATTAGCAGCATTTACTGCTACCTTAGCAGCTAGTTTTGCCATCTCAGCAAAGCTTTCTGCCGTGATTGCAGCTGACTTAGCTGTTGCAGCATCACCATTTTCTGCAGCAGATTTGGCAACCATTGCAGCTGAATTTGCGGCATCAGCAGCACTGGAAGCGACATTTGCAGCTGAATTCATGACATCAATTGCTGAACTTAAGGCTGGATCAGAAGCCTTGTTGGCATTTGACTTAGCAGCACTAGCAGCACTTTCTGCCTCTTTAGCAGCAGAGTTTGCTAATGACTCTTGTTTGGCAGCGTTAGAAGCATCAACCAATGCGGAACTTGTTGCTGTCGCAACGTTTCCGGTACTTTGCGCTGTGCTGTTAGCAGTTGAGGCTTTCTCATTTGCATCTGAAGCTACACTGGCAGCACTAGAGGCTTGGCTAGCAGATGACTTAGCAGCACTAGCGGCACTGGAGGCGTCTTTTTCTGCAGAACTTGCCACACTAGCGGCACTAGATGCGACACTCGCAGCAGAACTTGCTAATGAATTGTCACCCTTAGCAGCGGTAGAACTAGCAACACTCGCAGCACTGGATGCAGTGCTTGAAGCATCAGAAGTTACTTTTGCAGCACTGGATGCCTTAGCATTTTCATCACTTGCAACGCTGGCGGCACTAGATGCCACACTTGAAGCAGAGCTTGCTACTGATTCTTGGTTAGCAGCTTCACTAGTAGCCGATTTAGCAGCGCTTGCAGCAGAACTAATCAACGAACTATCTGGATGTTGGGCTGCAGCAGAACTTGCGATACTTGAAGCATCCGATGCTTTGTGAGCTTGTTCAGCAGTTGATGACGCAGCTGAACTAGCTACCTTAGCTGATGATGCGGCACTGGATGCCGCGTCACTTGCTTCTTTAGCGTAAGAACTTCCATGGGTATCACTGGTTGAAGCCGCACTGGATGAATTATCAGCATTGCTTGCATCACTTACTGCAGAGCTAGTATTAGTTGCGATACTTCCAGCACTTTGCGCTGTGCTGTTAGCAGTTGAGGCTTTCTCATTTGCATCTGAAGCTACACTAGCAGCACTGGATGCTTGACTAGCGGCTGACTTAGCAGCACTAGCGGCACTAGAGGCGTCATTTTCTGCAGAACTTGCTACACTGGCGGCACTGGACGCGACACTCGCAGCAGAACTGGCTAATGAGTTATCACCCTTAGCAGCAGCTGAACTAGCGGCGCTGGCAGCACTGGAGGCTTGACTAGCAGCGCTGGATGCGACATTGGCAGCACTCGAAGCTTTACCATTTTCATCACTCGCAACGCTAGCGGCACTAGATGCCACACTTGAAGCGGAACTGGCAATTGAATTTTGGTTAGCAGCATCGCTGGCAGCTGATATGGCAGTGCTTGCAGCGGAACTAGCTAGTGAATTTTCTGGATGTTGGGCAGCGGCAGATGAAGCAGCACTGGCAACATCTGAAGCTTTATGAGCTTGTTCAGCAGTTGATGATGCAGCGGAACTGGCATCTCTAGCTGATGATGCGGCGCTTGAAGCAGCATCACTCGCATCTTTAGCGTAAGAACTTCCGTGCGTATCACTAATTGAAGCAGAACTAGCTGAACTCTTGGCATTATCAGCGTTGCTTGCAGCTGTACTTGTCGTAGTGGCAATATTGGCCGCACTGGAGGCTACATCTGCGGAACTTGAAGCCTTAGCATTTGCGTCAGAAGCTACATTGGCGGCACTAGATGCCTGGCTAGCGGCTGACTTAGCAGCACTAGCAGCACTGCTTCCGTCTGCTTCTGCAGATGATGCAAGACTTGCAGCGGAGCTTGCTGTATTGGCAGCAGAGTTGGCTAACGAGTTATCACCTGCTGAAGCAGCAGATCTGGCTGTACTTGCGGCACTAGATGCAACAATGGCTGCAGAAGAAATTACAGCGGCAGCACTAGATGCCTTAGAACTTTCAGCTGAAGCCTGACTAGCAGCCGTACTTGCAGCACTGGCAGCAGAACTAGCTACTGATGTTTGGGTTGCAACATCACTTGCAGCAGATTTGGCAGCACTTGCTGCGGAACTGGCTACGCTATTTTCTGGGTGTTGTGCTGCAATTGAATCGGCAGTGCTTTGCGCAGTTGATGCTTTAGCATTGTGATCGGCAGCGGCACTAGCAGTTGACTTAGCATCGCTTGCGTGATCCCCGGCTGATTTGGCAGCATCACTAGCATCCTTAGCGTATGAATTTCCGTTAATTTGACTAGTTGAAGCAGCACTGGACTTATCATTAGCTATATTTGCAGCACTGGCAGCAGAACTGGTATTAGTTGCAACGTTTAAAGCATTGGATGCATCACTCGCAAAACTGGAAGCAGATTTAGCTGCATCACTTGCAGCACTGGCAAAACTGGAAGCGGCACTGGAGGCTGATTTAGCAACACTGGCAGCACTCTTAGCAGTTGATTCTGCACTAGCGGCTTCACTGGCTGCAGAACTTGCTACTTGAGCAGCTGATTCTGCAGTTGATTTATCACCACTAATTGCAGCAGAGCTAGCAGCACTGGCAGCACTGGATGCGGCACTAGCAGCTGATTTAGCAGCACTCGATGCTACGTTTGCTTTATCATTTTCCTCATTAGCTACCTTAGCAGCACTTGATGCGGAACTTGAGGCAGCTTCTGCATTGGCTGCTTGACTAGCAGCTGATTCTGCAGCTGATTTAGCTGTTTTTGCAGCAGAGCTGGCTAATGAGTTATCAGGATGTTGTGCTGCAGCGGAACTAGCATTGACAGCAGCTTCTGATGCTTGCTTACTTTGTTCTGCAGCAGAGTTTGCAGCAGAACTGGCAACTTTAGCTGATGATGAAGCTGCTTCACTAGCTGAACTGGTTTCCTTGGCAGCAGAACTGGTATTGGTATTGCTGTTTGAAGCTGCACTAGAATCATTTTGGGCCTGAGCGGCATCACTGATTGCAGCGCTGATATTATTAGCCTTATCTTCTTCAGCTTTGGCTTTACCGGCGGCAGTTGCAGCTGATGAAGCTGCATCTGATGCAACTTTAGCTAAATTAGTTGCCGTTGATTCCCGATCTTGGTTAATCTTAGCGGCACCACTGGCAGTTGCAGCAACGGAGCTAGTTACACTAGCAGCACTCGATGCAATCACAGCATAACTAGAAGCAGCGCTACTATCACCTAAGGAAGCAGCAGAACTAGCAGCTTCTGCAGCAGAGCTTGCTTGGCTTGCAGCACTAGATACTACATTTGCGTAACTGTTAGCATAACTGCTTGCGTCTGAGGCATCACTGGCGGCTGACTTAGCGGCATTAGCAGCAGAACTGGCAATTGAATTTTGCGTTGCTGCATCTGATGCATAACTAGCAGCAGAACTGGCAACTGTTTGAGCTAATGAATTTTGCTTATTATTATCTGCAACTTTTTGAGCATTATTAGCTGATTCAGATGCAGCAGTACTTTGTTTAGCTGCTTCATTTGCTGACGAACTAGCATTGGTTGCAGCCGAACTAGTAGCTACATTAGCTGAGTTTGCAACACCAGCATTTGAATCTGTGGAAACTTTATCATTGGCTGCAGCAGCTGATTTATCTCTAGCATTTGATGCATAACTTTCAGCAGTTGCGGCATCAATGGCTTTTTGTGCATAGGACTTAACGTTAGCAGCTTCTGTTTCAACTAATGCTTTAGCCTTATTAGCTTCATCTAAAGCACTAGCTGCAATTGACTGATAATCTTTGGCAAATTCGGCAGCTGCACTTCCGGCATTGGCTGCTTTAGATGCAGCACTAGCGGCGTCAGAAGCATCTTTAGCAGCGCTAGAAGCAGTTTCTTTATCATAGTTAGCTGCAGCAGAGTTAGCTGTACTTAATGCTAACGAAGCTTTATCAGCAGCCTGAGAAAGTGCTACGGCAGCGGATGAAGCTCTATCTGAAGCTCTATCTGCAGTTACTTTTGCTTCACTTGCTATTCCGACTAAACTATCTAAAGCTGATTCATAGTCGTTCATTTTTTTAGCTGCTTCATTCGCTAATGAATTATTTTCTGTTACAACCTTATTGGCTGGATATTTAGCAGCAGCTGAGCTTGCAGCAGATATACTATCAGAAGCGGGTTGTTTGTAACCGGCAGCTTCACTAGCAACAGAACTAACTGATTGTGAAGATACTCCGGCAGCTGAAGCAGCACTCTTAGCAGCTTCAGCATATGAATTACCCTTAATATTAAGACCATCAACGTAATTTGCACTGTCGCTAGCAGCAGATGCACTACTCTTGGAAGCTTGAGAATTATTTTCTGAAACTGCACTAGAAGCAGCATTTTGGGCTGCACTAGCAAATGAGGCGGCTTTACTGTTTGCGTCAGCGGCTACACTAGCAGCTGAACTGGCTACGCTAGCGGCTGATTCAGCATAGCTTGCAGCTGATTTATTTTGCTCAGCCAAATTAGTAATTTGATCTCTAGCACTACTATTGCCGTTCTTAGCTTGTTCAATCAAACCTGTAATTTCTTTTTCAGCAGCACTAGCATTATTAGCATAATCAGAAGCAACACTGGCAGCGGAACTAGCTACACTAGCGGCAGAACTAGCAATGTCACTATTACTTTTAGCGTTTGACTGTGCAGCTGTAACTTCTTGTAAATGAGCGTTTGATCCACCACTGGCAAGTGAATTAACGATATCAAAGGCACTGTTAGCAACTGAATCATGTTGGTTAGCTTCACTTGCAGATGATGAAGCATTTACCGCAGAAGAACTAGCGGCTGAGGCTGATGATCTTGCAGCACTTGCATATGAATTAACATTAATTGCATTAGATGAATCTCCAGCAATATCTGACTTAATCTTATTAGCATCACTGGCAGCACTTTGGGCAGTCGAGTTTGCCGTCGATGCTTTTTGGTTAGCATTCGAAGCTACAACGGCTGCACTGGCTGCTTCCGATTCCCGTTTTTTAGCGGCTTCTTGCGCAGCACTTGCGGCAATTGCGGCATTAGATGCAGCACTGGCAGCACTTGATGCAGCACTTGCGGCACTTGATGCAGCACTACTATCACCTTTAGATGCTGCAGAACTTGCAGCACTCGCAGCGGAACTGGCAGCACTTGATTCGTTAGTTGCAACTGATCCTAAACTTCCAGCAAGGCTAGCAGCATCAGAAGCTAACTTCGAAGATGCACTAGCTTGACTAGCAGCGGAACTGGCAGTCGAACTTTGGGCAGCAGCATCATTGGCAGCAGAAGTTGCTACACTAACTGCAGAACTGGCAGCTGAATTATTTGGATACAAGCCAGCAACCGCTTTAGCATTATCTGCAGCGGAAGCAGCAGACTTATTATTTTGTTCAAATTCTTTGGCAGAAGATGCTGCATTGGATGAAGAAGAACTTGCAGCGATTGCTGATGAACCAGCGGCGCTCGAAGAATTTTCTGCCTTATTCTTATCATTATTAGCTGCGACTGAATTAGTTCTTGCATCAGATGCATAACTTTCAGCGGTAGCCGCATCAAGCGCTAATTTTGCATAAGAACTGGCATTAGAAGCTTCTCTTGCTGCATCTGAGTTTGCTTGATTAGCAGCACTAAAGGCAGCAGCAGCGGAAGATTCATTATCTTTGGCCATTTCGACTGCTGTACTTCCAGTTACTGCAGCTGAAGCAGCTGTACTTGCGGCGCTAGATGCAACCCTTGCCGCACTAGATGCAGCAGTGCTATCACCTTTATTAGCTGCTGATTGAGCATCGGCAACCGCTTTAGCAGCAGTTGATTTAGCATCTTTAATTGTTTGAGCGGCACTTTCTGCAACTCCAGCAGCTACGCTCGCAGTTGATGCAGCAGAACTAGCTAATTCATCTTGTTTGATTGCTTCATTTGTATATCTATCAACATCTTTGGCAGCACTTGCCGCATTTGAAGCATTATCCTTAATTACTTGATTCTTTGGATATTCGCTTGCAACAGAGTTAGCAGTTGCTACATTATTGTTAGCTGCTTGGTCGTAACCCTTAGTTTCATTTGCTACGATTGTTGTTTCACGGGCATATGAATTAGCTGCATCTGCAGCACTCTTTGCAGCTTGGGCAGATGAAGTACCATCAAATTTATTAGCTTCATTAGAACTGCTACTTGCATCCGAAGTAAACTTATTGGCAGCATCAATATTATTGATTGTTTGTGCTACGTTTTGTGCTTCTTGGTTAGCTGAAGCAGCGTTTGATTTAGCTGTTTCTGCATCACTTTTAGCATTATTAGCATCAGTTTCATTTTGTTTTGCTAAGTTAGCAGCGTTACTTGCAGCACTTGCGGCAGAGGCGGCAGAAGCGGCTGCGTCAGCTGCAGATTTAGCGGCTGAACTAGCAGCTGATTTGTCACCATTTGCTGCAGCAGAATTAGCTACAGACGTTGCATTTGAAGCAACATTTGCATATGAATTTGCTTCACTAACTTTATTAATCGAATCAGCTTTTGCACTGGTTGCAGCACTTGCGGCACTATTTGCTTTAGCGGCAGCGGAACTAGCTTTCCCAGCTTCAGAAGCAGCCTTTGAAGCAGCTGAACTTGCAGTTTGGTAAGCACTGGCAGCTGATGAATTTCCTTGGTTCTTATCAGCAATTTCCTTAGCTTTTGCAGCTAAGTCAGCAGCTGATTTGCTTTGTGCTTGAGCAGAATTATTAGCATCATTAGCGGCATTACTGTATTCGCCGGCTTTGTTTGCTGATGAAGTTGCAGCGCTTGAAGCTGAATTAGCAGTGTTTTTACTGTTATTTGCACCATTACTACTAATTTGCGCTTCGTTAGCTGAACTTTGCGCAGCACTTGCATCCTTAGCAACTGTTGCAGCACTTTGAGCTAAACTATTCGCAGTTGATGCATCCCGAGTAGCCTGGCTAGCAGTTGAGGCTGCATTAGAAGCTTCAATTTCTTTTTGTTTTGCAACACTAGCTAAACTATTTCCTAACGAGGCAGCAGTTGAGGCTGCTTGGGCAGCACTAGAAGCAACTGAAGCGTATGAGCTAGCAGCTGTTTTATTACCAGCAGCAGATTGGGATACAACTGCGTCAGAAGCCGTTTTAGCAGCATTTGCAGCACTGGTAATAGTATCTGCTTGTGATTTAGCAGCATTTGCAGCACTAACAGCAGCACTTGAGGCTGCTCCAGCAGTTGAAGCGGCTGAACTAGCGACTAAAGCAGCTGAACTAGCAGTCGACCGTTGATTTTCAGCAGTATTAGCTGCGCTACTTGCTACTCCATTTTTAGAGTTATTAGCTGCATTCTTAGCGTCAGAAGCTGCGTTAGATGCACTTTGGTTGGCTTGATCAGCAGTAGTTGATGAAGCATTTGCATTACTTGCGTAAGATTTAGCTTGGTTTGCTGAAGAATTGGCATTGTTGTTAAAGCTAGTGTCAATGTCTGAAATACTGTTGACACTTTCATTTGCTTTTTGGTTATAGTCGACGTCTTTGGTGTAGGTTACGTACTCACCGTTATTAACGGTAAAGATTCCTTGACCGGCTCCCCCAACTGATACAGTAACTTTAATTGTATTTTTATCTTTACTGTACCCTTTGATATTAGGGGTTGGAACATCAATTGTTTGTCCTTTTGAACCAACTGCACTTACTACAAATGATTTATACTCATTATCTGAAATATCTGGATAAACAGATTTTATGTTAGAAGGAACCGTAACTTTACCGCTATAAACTGAACTTGATGGATTACCGGTTAAAAGAGTGTCAGCATAGTTAAAAGAAACCAATTCTCCAGGAGCTAAACTATCCTTATCTGATTGAACAAATATTGAAGAATCAAAATCGTTTTGTTTAGCACTAGTAACAGACTTACCTGCAATAACTTCACCATTTTTATGTCCAGAAGCTGACTCAATTTCAGTTAACTTAGCGTTTGTTCCAAGATTAGAAACGGCATCGCGTTTAAATTTACTAGTACCTAATGAAATGAAATAAGCCCCAGAAATGCTAGCTCCATCACCAGGAATTGTATATAGCGTTAGCCCATTACCACTAATTTTAATTCCACCTTGTCCATCTGCTACTATATCAACATTATCTGTAACAGAATCACTGCCAACACTTAGAGCCGTATCAACAAAGACCCCAAATTTTTGGTTTAAAGCCGTTGTTCCTTTATTTAAAAAGTTAACATAATGGGTAATTTGCCCATTGCTAGATAAATCAACAACTTCCATAACTTGAATATTTTCTGGTGTATCAAAAATCTTAGCCATTTGGTGTAACCCATTAGAGTTATTAACATAGTAATTAGTTACACTATTACTAGCTGTGTTTAAAAAGTTTAAAGTATTCCCGTCTCGTTTATAAAATCCAGAGGTGTTTATATTTCCTCTATTATATGCGTAAGCATAAGTAACACCGTCAGTAGTAATTTTTGCGTTAACAAATGGTTTAGCGTCTGGTTTTGATTGCAATCCATTTGCATCAATGCTTACAGTGTAATCTTTATTATCAATAGTTGACTTAAAGCTTATAGAAATTTTAGCATCATTAATATTTGACTTTTTCCAGCCATCCGCAGCTGTTAAAAGATTATTCAAATCTTCCTTCACACTTGCTAAACTAGCATTATTAGTCTGACTTTGAATAAAATTATTTAATTTTTCTTCTGCTTCACTAGTAAGTTGACCATTTTCAATAATTTTAGTGTTGCTTAAATCATCACCCAGGGTTCTAGCTTCAATACTCTTTGGAGCTTCACTGGCTGATGAGCTTTTGTTTTCTGTAGAATTTGCTTGACTAGAAGGAACGCTAGCTTCGTTTTTTGAAGTAGCTGCACTAGATTCGCTATTTGAATATGTAATTGTCGTAGCTGAATCTGAATGTTGATTATCCGAACTAGACTGACTCTTTGGAGCAACGGATTCGCTATTTAAATTTTCATATGTACTATTCGTGGTCGAACTCGATGGTTGGTCAGTTACAGTGGACTGACTTGCAGACGTACTGGTTTTGTTGTTGGAGCTTGCTTCAGAACCAGGCGCTGCTGAACTACTCTGTTGTGTAGTCGCACTAGTCTCGCTATTTGCAACCGTATCAGTAGTTATAGCTGCTGAACTATTGCGTAGAGTGACAACATCTCCACCCGATTCTTCCTTTGAAGATTGGCTGTTACTATTGGCAACTGCTGCAGTAAACACTGAATCATCACTAGCTTTTACGGTCATACCGGTATAAGCGTAGCCACCACCCAAAAAGGCAAAGGTAGCCAATGACACGACGACCCAATTTTTCTTTACTTTACGAAGTTTCTTCTTTTCTTCCTCTTTTTTTAATTCATTTTTATTATATAGCATAGTTTTCCTCCTTATATATAAAAATGCGTGGTATTCATAGAATAAAATAATCTGTTGTCGCAATCATACCACAAACTACTAATGAAATATTTAATTGTACATAGCTTCATTATTCGACAACTTAAGATTAGCGCATTTATGGTAAAATATCTACAAATATCCGACAATTTTAAATAAAAAATATACGTTAAAGAGGAATTTTTGTTAATATGGGCAATCTAAAATCAAAGCAACTATCAATTGAAATTTTCCCACCGCATAATATGGAAGAAACTCACGAAATTTTGCAATATTTCAGAGATCACCATGACTTTGCTCCCAGTTATATAGCAGTTACAAATGGTGCTGGTGGATCGGAAAACAACCAACCGTTGGAGTTTGCCCAAACCATTCAAACCGAGTTAAACATTCCCGTGATGATGCACGTCACTAGCTTGTATCAAGACTATGATTCAATCACTGCCCTAATTGACCAATTACACCACTATCAAATTTCCAGATTATTGATATTGCGTGGTGATTTAAATGCAAACGTGCCTACTAACGTAACCTTTCCCCACGCTTCTGATTTAATCAAATATCTAAAGCAGCACACTGATTTTGAACTAGCTGGCGCTTGTTATCCGGAAAAACACCCCGAGGCTAGCACTTTAACTGCAGACATCAACAATTTAAAAATTAAGATTGCTAATGGAGCTAGCCAGTTAGTAACTCAAATTGTCTTTGATAATCAAAAATACTATCACTTTACTGATCAATTAGAAAAATTAGGCGTGACTACCCCAGTTGAAGTAGGAATTATGCCCTGCACTAATTTAGATCAGATTGATAAAATCACGCAACTAACAAAGCGGCCCCTGCCTGATAATCTGATTGAGCAACTGCAACAAGTTCAAGATGATTCGCAAAAAATGTTTAATGTAGGAATCAACTATGCCATCGCCCAAATTAAAGATTTACTTGCTCATGGAGTCACTAAGATTCACTTATATCCGATGAATAATCCGGATGTAATCGAACAAATTAGGATTAAAACCGCATCATTGTTCGCTAATAATTGAAAATTACCGCTAGGTGGATTATAATTGTTCTTGTATCAAAAATTTTATCGGGGTAGAGACTAGCGCGTTAAGTGTCGACGGAACGGAATGTGAACGTTGGACGAAAAACGTAATCGTTTGCGATGCTAGTTTCGCATTCGCCACTAATATTCACCTTTTTGGTGGCAGCTCCAGACTGGAGATGTCAAATATGGAAAGTTTCAAACGTTGGGGATTACGTCCTCTTAGTGTCAAAGGAATTAGTTACTTGGCAATTTTAATGGCAATTGAAATTGTCTTAAGTCGGTTATCATTTGGTAATTCAACCGTAGCCTTTGGTTTTGCCTTTATTGCAGTAGTTTTAATTGCTAGATGGTATGGACCATTTTGGGCAGTTGGAATGTCTATCATAGTTGATTTTATTTCAACCATGTTAAGCGGCCAGGCCTACTTCATTGGGTTTACATTTTCGGCTATGTTAGGCGCTTTAGCCTATAGCCTAGCCTTTTATAAACGGCCCAAGATTTCAATTACTCGCGTAATCATCGTGGTTCTTTTAGTTACTTTGGTGGTCAACGTAGTGTTAAATTCCCTCTGGGTCGCCATCATTGCTAACACTAATTTCTTTTACTTTCTTCCCATTCGGGTGGTTAAAAATCTTATTTCTTTTCCAATCCAAGTAGTAATTATCTACTGGATTCTAAATAATCAAACCATCGAAAAAATGAAACCAATTGTTTTTAAATAATTGGAAAACAAAAGCAGCACCGAATTAATTTTCGGCGCTGCTTTTTAGTTTATTGGGGACGACCAAAGTATTTCATTGCTAACTTTTGTTCGGTCCCGTCTTGGTGAAGTTGTTCAATGGCACGATCTAACTTAAATCGTAAAGTTTCATCTTGTTTTCGTAAGCCCACCGCAAATTGTTCTGGAGGGAAAGGAATAGGAACTAGCTTCAATGGTACTGAAGGACGATTGTGCGTTAGATAGTAGTTGGCGTAATCATTATCGATTAATACAGAATCAATCCGGCCTACTTTAACGTCATTAATTGCCTTATCAAAAGTATCATATTGCACTGGTTTGGTTCCTAAATCATTTTTCAACAATTCTGGTCGTTCGTTAAAGGTTGATAAGCCAGAAGAACCCGTTTGCACTCCCAGTTGTTTGCCGTGAATATCTCTTGCGGTCATAATTCCAGAATCTACCCTAGTTAACAATACCTGGCGATCAGCATGATATGGTTTACTGAAAGCCACGTGTTGCATTCGTTCTGGGGTCATTGTGTAACCATTCCAGATGGCATCAATGTGTCCGGTGTTTAATTCGGTTTCTTTCATGGACCAATCAATCACTTGAAAGCGAGCATCTAAGCCCATTTTCTTAAAGGCTGCCTTGGCCATTTCAACGTCGTAACCAATTAACTTTCCGTTTTTATCCCGAAATCCCATCGGAACAAAGGTATCATCAATTCCAATTACAACCGTCTTATTTTGTTTGACCTGGTTCCAAGTATCAACTTTGTGGGTACCTTTATACCAAAGGCCTCCAACTACCAGTACTAAGATTAGGAAAATTATCGAATTTCCCACCCAGGTTGGCATTTGCTTCTTTTTCATGACCACACCTATCTTTCTACGTCTTTGGAGAAATCAAGTACAACCCCGTTTAAACTTTCAGCAAATGGTAAATCATGAGTAACGACCAATTGAGTTACGTTTTGTTTTTGCAATTGTTTAATTACTTCTGTTACTCGTTTAGTGGATTCTTCATCCAATCCAGAGGTTGGTTCATCGTAAGCTAATACTCCAGGTTTCATGGCTAGTGCTCGTGCAATTGCGACACGCTGTTTTTGGCCCCCAGATAGTTCAAACGGATAATTATCCCGGTGCGCGGTTAAATCTAAATTCTTTAACAACTCATCCGCCGTTTTTTCGTATGCTAACGGCTCTTCCTTATTAACTACTCGGGGAGCTAAAGTAATATTTTCAAAAACGGAGTATTGGGGAAATAAGTTAAAATCTTGAAAAATCACTCCTACTTGAGACCCTTGTCGAGTACCATCCACTGCTAATTCTTGTCCATCCAATTTAATGGATCCACTATCTGCCGCGGTTAATCCCGCTAAAATATTTAAAAAAGTAGTTTTACCAATCCCAGAAGGACCGACAATGGTTAATACTTCACCATCTTCAACGGTAAAAGAAAGATCTTTAAAAATCACTTTTCCATTATATGATTTGGTTAAATTCTCAATTGCTAACATTGCAATCCTCCTAACGGTAATAGTTTAAGCGCTTTTCAATGTAGCGCATAATTAAGGTAAATATCATAGTTAATAGTAGGTAGAAAACTCCCACCAACAAGTAAGGAACCAACGTCACATCTCTAGAAACTGCAATGGTTCCGGCTCTCATCAAGTCACCTAAACCAATTACATAAACTAGTGAAGTATCTTTAACCAAGTTAATTACTTCATTTCCTACTGAAGGCATTACCGTTTTAATCACTTGTGGCAAGGCAATATAACGCATCGTTTGCCATTTGCTAAATCCTAAAACCTTTGAACCGGCGTATTGACCATCTGGAACTGATTGAATCCCACCCCGGAAAATTTCGGCAAAGTAAGCCGTGTAGTTTAAAACGAAGGTAAAGACTGCTGCCTCAAAACGAGGCAACACAGCGATGTTGGCTAAACTCAAACCGTAGTAAACAAACACGATTTGAAGTAACAATGGGGTTCCACGCATAACCGTAATATAAGCGTTGGTAATCCAACGAAGAACGAAGAAACGGGAACGTTGCGCCATAGAAACCACAATTCCTAGTGGTAATGAACCAACCAACGTTAGAACAAAAACTCCGATGGTTAATTTCAAACCATCCAATAAACTTGGTAATATTTCAAACAGATAGTGCATTTTGATTCCTCCTTAGTTAGTGGTGGCTTTCAACAAATAAAAAAAGTCCCCAAGCTATCAATCAAATGATTGATAACTTGAGGACGATTACTCGCGATTCCACCTCTGTTCTGCTTAGCATTACTACTAAACACTCAGACACCTTATTTCTAGAAGATAAGGTGAAGCAATTAACGATGCCTGGCCGGATATAGTTTATCGCTATATCAATGATCACGAGTGTGGTTCGCTTAAAGTTGCAGATCACTTTCCAGCATCTGTGACTCTCTATGCAACAACTAAAAGTTACTCTTTCGTTCATATCGTTAGTTGCATTATAGTTGGTATTAAACAAAATAGCAATGTTTTTGTAAAAATTTCCTTAATTATTTATTGACCATCCGTTGATAAACGCGAGCAGTTAATAAATAAATCACTACGTAACAAACTAATAACGAACCAGTAACCGCTAAACTAACCGTAGTAAAGATCTGCGTATCCCACATTCCTAATAGTTTCAAAATACTCTTAAGTGCCGGGGTCGCAAATCCCAGATTAATCACCGCTCCAGCAATCGGTAGCATAAATACCATCAATACCTGACTGTGGATAGCCTTCTTAGTCTCTTTAAAACTCAATCCCACTTTTTGCATGGTAGCAAAGTTGCCACGGTCGGCAATTCCTTC
Source organism: Fructilactobacillus vespulae (assembly GCF_047324295.1). Classification (GTDB taxonomy): domain Bacteria; phylum Bacillota; class Bacilli; order Lactobacillales; family Lactobacillaceae; genus Fructilactobacillus; species Fructilactobacillus vespulae. The sequence continues at coordinate 323,949 of NZ_CP137138.1, forward strand.
TGATACTTGCTTGTAGTAAATGATTAAAGCAGTCGTGATGCTCATTACGATTCCAATCAAGGCGCCCACAAATAATAAGCTTCCAAAGACGGCTTGTAGATCAGATTCTAACTTAGGTTTGAAAGTATAATAACCACCTTCTGCTGGAATTTGTTTTTCAATTTCTTGAGTGGCTTTTAGTTTATCTCGCTTACTTCCCACTAGATTATAAGCCGTTTCATATTCCGGTTTGCTTGCCTCTTCAGAATACTCTTTATTATAATTTTCCCAATCCAAAGCCTGCATCACCATATCCAGATTCTTTCCAACTACATAGATTTGATTAACATTAATCGTTGGCACTGAAGGAGCACTAAAGTCATTAGTTACTTTTACTTGATACTTTTTCCCGTTAAGTTCAACCGTTTTATGCTTAAATTTACCGTTTTCTGAATAAATTAATAGTTCATTATCGCCTAATTCAACGTTTTTATTATTCCAACGATTGTAATCAGCTAAGGTTAATCCATTAATTGAATCATTAATCCTAGTATAATTTTTATCATCATAATTTTTAATTTGGTTTCCATTCACCTTCACCGGTAACCCAGAAACTGTTTGCATTTGACGAATTTGACCCACTTCAATGTGATTTTGCTTAGCAATTTGCTTAACTTTTTCAGTTTCACTAGCACTAAGTTTTCGCTGATCAGTTCTAACCACATCGTAGTTAAGCATGTTTACCAACGTCTTTTGGTAATTACTGTATAAGCTAATTACAGAAACCAACACCACTAAAGTTGAAGTACAGAGTAAACAAATCGAAGCCAATCCCGCCCCATTTTGTTTCATCCGGAAAAGCATTCCTGAAACGGAAATGAAATGGTTCGGTTTGTAATAAAATTTCTTGTTTTTACGTAATGCTTTTAAAATAATGACACTACCGGCAATGAAAAGGAAGTAAGTTCCAATCACTACCAAGATAGCCGCAATGATAAAGGTTGAGAGCGCACTAAGTTGGGGTCTCGTTACAATTGATAAATAATAACCGACCGCTAAACAAACAATTCCTAAGATTCCCATAATCCAACGACTTTTAGGTTCTTCAGGCGCTTGACTAGCAGATTTTAATAAATTAATGGGATTTAATTTATTAATTTTAGCCACACTGTAGGAAAATAGCATGACGTAAATGACAGCAAATAATCCGGCTACTTCCCCGATTACGACCAAATCAATTGAACTAACGATTGCGGTGGTATCGAGTAACCGACGAAGGGCTAGAAAGGCAAGTTTTTGAAAGGAAATTCCAATCACCAAACCAGCCACTAAACTAACTACATACATAATCAGATTTTGCACCATGATGATAAATTCCAGATCACCACGAGTCATTCCTAAAATATTATATACTCCCAGTTCACGGTTCCGTTGTCGCATTAAGAATCCGTTGGAATAGAACATAAAGGCGACCGATAGCATCACCAAGAATACCAATCCAACTATAATCATGGCTCTCACAATCGGACCACCAGAAGAATTATTGATGGTATTGTTTTGTAAAATACTAATAAATATGAAGTTAACTCCAATTAGCAATGAGCTTGAAAGGATAAATAGTGCATATCTTTGCAGATTATGGAGTAAACTTCGAACCGCTAACTTCGCCTGCATCATTATTTAACACTCCCCTGATTAATAATCGAATTCAAACTATCGGAAATCTTGTCCAAGTATTCTTTTTGGGTTAAGTCACCCTTGTTTAGCTCGTGATAAATGATTCCATCCTTGATGAATAAAGTTCGCTTAGAATAACTGGCAGTTAACGCACTATGCGTTACAACCAAAGTAGTTTGTCCTGCTCTATTTACTTGGTCAAGCAACTCTAACAATTGTGCTGAACTATGTGAGTCCAGTGCTCCAGTTGGTTCATCAGCCAACACTAATTCCGGATTGGTAATCAAAGCTCTGGCAGCGGCCACTCGTTGTTTTTGCCCTCCAGAAATTTCGTAAGGATAACGATCTAACAATTCGGTAATTTCTAGTTGCTCCGCAATTGATTTCAAACGTTTTTCCATTTCTGCTTCGGGAACTTTACCTAACACTAACGGTAAGAAAATATTATCGCGATTATTGAAGGTATCTAGTAGGTCAAAATTTTGAAAGATAAAGCCTAATTTTTTCCGACGAAAACGGGCTGCTTCATCTTCACCTAAATCTTTTAGTTTCACCCCGTTTAAATCAATGGAACCACTAGTAGGCTTATCTAAAGTCGCAATGATGTTTAAAAGGGTCGTCTTTCCGGCACCGGATTCTCCCATGATGGCCACGTAATCACCTTTATCAACTCGTAAAGAAATATCTTTTAAAGCTGATTTTCGTTCGTTACCTTCTTGATAGTTTTTGGCAATGTGCTCTAATTCTAATAAACTCATTTCAATCTCCTTCATCGTCTGTTTTCTTTATGTTTCCATTATAAAAGGCCATCACCAAAAACAATCTTACGTTTTTAGCAATAACCTTACAGTTTGTTATTTTTTAATTGTTGATTTAGGAAAAGTGATTGTGATGGTGGTAAAATCGTTTGCTGACGCAGCTGCCACCTTTAAATTTAGTTTTTCACTCACTCGTTTAACTAGATAAAGCCCCATCCCCGTCGCTGACTGTTGTTTCCGACCGTTTTCTCCGGTGAAACCAGATTCAAAAATTCGGGGTAAGTCACTGGCGCTAATGGGTAAGCCTTCATTAGTAATGTGGAGTTCTTGCCCCACCATCTTAATGTCAATCTTGGTCTGTGGGTTGGCATACTTAATCGCATTATAAATAATCTGTTTGATGATGAAATAAAGCCACTTTTGATCGGTCAAAATCTTGACGTCGTGGACTGCAAGCGCTGGTGCCAGTTGTTTTTCAATGAAAAAGGTCGAGTACTCCTTGATAACATTGGTAATGGTGTCATTTAAACTATACCAGCCAAACTCCAAATCATGGCTAAAGTCATTGAGTCGTTCATAGGTTAGCAACGAATCCAGCTGATTATTCATAATCAAAACTTGCTTATAAACCTGATCACTGTCCAGCGCCTCTGCTTGTTCTGCCATTAAGCTTAATGAAGCAATCGGCAGTTTCATTTCATGACTCCAGGTGATGAGATAATCAATCAAATTTCGTTCGTTGAGGTGGGCAATCTTCTCTGCCTGTTCTGCCCGTTCGTTTTGTTGTTTTAGCAACTGCCGATAAGAATTCAACAACGGATCTAGATGGTGAAACGGCATTTTTTCGGATTCTTGTTGGTTCTTTTTCAATTCGTTTAAGGTCGCATTTTCGCGAAGCATTCGATACAAAATGGCAATTAAAATGGGCAACCAGGTAAAACTAACTAGGTCTTGAACCATAACAATCGAATAATTATACAAATGACTCACTAAAGTGATTGCAAACACTATAAATAAATACGTAAAAAAAATTGTTTTTTGTTCCCAAAATAGATAAAACCACTTTTTTAAGCTAACCATCTTTTTCCACCAATCGGTATCCTTGTTTTCTAACGGTCACAATTCGATCTGCCCAGCCAACGCGTGCCATTTTATTGCGTAAGCGACTCATGTTGGTGTTTAACACATCTTCGTCAATAAACGATCCTCCTTGCCACAAAATTCGCATTAATTTTTGCTTTGTAACAATTTGATCCACGTTTAAAATTAAAAGTTTCAACAAATATCCTTCTGTCGGAGTTAATTTAATGGATTCATTTTGATTACTTAATTCATTAGTTAATGTATTCAATTCACCAGCTTCAAACGGCAACGAAATATCAGTTCCTTGGTCACTTTGATTAACCCGGCGCAAGATGGCTTGGATTTTCGAAATTAACACATCTAAAGAAAACGGTTTAGTCACGTAATCATCGGCCCCACTAGCAATTGCCCGCACTGCATTAGTGTTCATATCAGCAGCGGAAATAAAAATGATGGGAACTTGTGACTGTTTTCTAATCTCAGTGGTCCAGTAAAAACCATCAAACACCGGTAAAGTAATGTCCATCAAGACAATATCAGTATTTTCCGTAATAACTTCTTGCGCAACTTGATTCCAATCTTTAACGTTGACCACTTCGTAGCGCCACTTTTGCAGTGCCTCTTGTACACTTTGATTAATTGTCGGATCATCTTCCACCAAAAAAACTCTACTCATTTGCAAATCCTCATTTCACATCGTTTCTTAAAGTATAACAAAAAGGACCCACCCAAATTAAACATCCAGGAGAGTCCTTAAAAATAGTTTACTTAAAATAAGCGAATGAAGCACATTATTTCAAAAATCTATTTTAATTTGATTTACTTCATTTTACCAGTAGTTGTGTGAGCTACGGAAAGCAACGGCGTTAGCAATTGAACCGTAACGACTGATTGCGTATTCACGAGCAACTTTTTCTTGGTTAGCTGGTGAGTAGTCACCGTTTAGGTAAGTGTTAGTAAGTTGGTACTTACCAATGTATTGACCATTAGTTGCGTTGTAGTTGTTGTTTGATTCAACTTCGGCGATTGAAGCTAATGAACCGTCATCTTCAACTGAAGCTGAGCTACTTGATTGAGTAGTTGCGGCTGGAGTTGCAGCAGCTTGTGTTTGTGCAGGTTGTGCATCAGTGTTAGCTGAAGTAGTTTGTGCTTGAGCTTGAACTGGAGCTGCTTGAACAGCTGGAGCTGCGCTTTGTGCAGGTTCTTCAGTAGTTTGTGCTTGAGTTTGAACAGGTGCTTGAGCAGTAACCTTTTCTTCAGCAGTTGGTGCTACAACTTCAACTTCACCATCATCACCGATTGAGAAAACTTCACCAACGTAAATTCTGTTGATATCTTGAATCTTGTTAGCATCTTTAATGCTGTCCATTGAAACGTTGTGAGTTTCAGCAAGTTCTGAAAGAGTGTCACCAGATTGTACAGTTACACGAGTTGAGGCATCAGCATTGTGTGAACCTACAAATAATGCACCGGCAGAAACGGCAGTAATAGTTGCAAGTGTTTTAAGTCCTTTAAACTTCATAAATATAAAATCTCCTTTAAATTAAAAACTGTTTCAAGAATTGTTGTCTAGTTGATTTCTTCTATCAACTTATCAACAATACATATGATAAAGCCCTAATGTTACCTTAACGTTACAGTGACTTTAAAAAAAACAGGCCTTTTTGTAATTTAGTAATTTTATATACATATTCTGTAACCTAAAACGCCAAAAATCTCACTTTTTTGAAAAAATAACGAGTTTCTTCCATATAAAAGGGAAAATAAATGAAGTTAATTGCCATAAGTATTTTTACGCATAAAAAAAGAGCAATTTCAGATTTTCATCGAAAATTAACTCTTTTTTTGCTTGATATCCTACTATTTTAAGTCTTTCGTCTCATCATAACCAAAGTATTTTTGGGAAAGTTGGCCAACCGTTCCATCTTTAAGCATTTCCCCAATCGCCTTGTCTAGATTTTTCTTTACTTCAGCAGAATGTTGATCATTCTTTTGGAAAGGTAGCGCAATCTGAACCGTTGCTGCACTTCCATTCACAACTTTCCAATCATAATTCTTTTCTTTAATCAAAGCGTTTAAATTATTTCTGGTATTTACCACTCCATCAACTTTACCGGATAATAACGCTTCGTAGGTTAAATCTCTGGCATCAAACGTTTTGATATTTATCTTATCATCGTATTTTCTTAAATTAGCAGTATTATTGGAAGCTACCGCACTCGAAACCACCTTACCATCTAAATCTTTGATATTTTTATAGTTGGTATTTTTAGGTACCGCAATGGTAGTTTCTTCCTTATTATATATCTTACCGAAATCATACTTTTGCTTTCTTTCCGGTGTAATTGCAATGTCATTAGCAACCGTATCTAATTTACCATTATCAAGTTGTGATAATAGTCCATCAAATTCTCCCGTGACTATGTTTACATGATAGCCGGCTTTTTTACCCGCTAATCTAATCAATTCAACATCAAAACCGGTTAACTTACCGTCTTTTTTATACGCCGTTGGAAAACTAGTTCCTGTCACCCCGACGTTAATGGTATCTTTGGTTTTTCCGTTTTCACTTTGACTATGTGAACTTTGGAAAAAGAAAGCACCAATTCCAACCAACAGTACTACTACAATTCCAATAATCCACTTTAAATTTCGATTATTCTTCATTTGTCAGATCCCTTTCAACTAACATAATTTACCTTCTCAATAAACTTTTGAATTCTTTTTGGCCCATCACTGGATAATAAAAGTTGGGTTTTTCCTTGATATAAAATTTGACCGTTTTCTAAAAACAGCACTTCATCACTAACCTTCTTAGCAAATTCAATCTCATGGGTAACAATTATCATTGTAATTTTGCCATCGGCTAGGCTCGCAATAATATTTAAGACCTCTGAAACCATCTCCGGATCAAGCGCTGACGTCGGCTCATCAAATAGCAAAACCTCTGGATTACTAGCGACCGCTCTCACAATTGAAACCCGTTGCTGTTGACCCCCAGAAAGACTAATCGGATACTTTTCCGCAAATTTTTCTAAGCCTACTTTTTCTAATAGTCCCATTGCAATTTCATGCGCTTTTTCCCATTTCATATTTTTACCTAAGATCATGGGTGCCATCACATTTTCAATGATGGTCATATTCTTAAATAGATTGAAATTTTGAAAAACCATCGCTGATTTAGCCCGGAAATCATTAATAGTTTGGCGACTTAGATTTGCGTTATCAATTTTAGCGTCCCCAATCGTAATCGTACCTTCAGATATTGTTTGTAACTGATTCAAAGTTCTTAACAAAGTCGTCTTACCAGAACCACTAGGACCAATTACTGCAGTAATACTACCTTTCTTAATATTAAAATCGACGTTATTAATAATTTTTTTGTCGTGTATTTTAACCACTACGTTTTTGGCTTTAATTAAATCCTTTTTTTCTCCCATCACCGATAAGGAACTCCAACCTTACGCTCAATCAAACTCTGTAGCCACGAATATACGATGACTAACCCCCAGTAAATTATTCCAACAGCTAGATACGTTTCCAGATATCGAAATGACGAACCAGCGATTATCTTACCCTCTGCAAAAATTTCTGTAATCCCTAGCGCAAAAGCTAAGGAAGTTTCCTTAATTAAGGAAATGAAAATATTCCCCGTTGCTGGCAACGCATTAACAAAGGCTTGTGGCAATAATATATAAACGTATATCTTCCAATCGCTAATTTTTAAAGACTTTCCCGCTTCAATTTGCCCCTTATCAACGGATAAAATTGCAGAACGAAAAATTTCTGCTAAGTATGCCGAATTTTTAAAACCCAGTCCTAAAATAACCGCAAATACGGCAGAAATTCCTTTAAAAACTGGGAAAAGCTGTGGTAACCCATAAAAAATTAGAAATAGTTGCACTAAACCGGGCATTCCTCGAAAAAAAGAAATGTAGACGTTCCCGATTTTATTCAAAATCCGAAACTTGGAAAGCTTCATTAAGGTAATGAGAAATCCTAAACCAATTGAAACTATCATTGCCACGACCGCCATCATCAAAGTTAGCGGAATGTATTTCAACAATTGGGGAAAAACCGCAATAAAATAGCTAACGTCAAAATTCATAGTTACTTTTCCTTTCTATATAGATTTAATAATCCGAGCTGTTTTAACTTGGAATAATCATTTACGAGTGCTTTATTGAAAATTTTGATTAAATATACGGTTAGATGATCTGCAAATTTTCTCTTAGTTTCAATCGTTTCGTAACCTAATTTTTGATAAAAATCTACCAGCCAGGGATGTTCAACTGCCGTTCCTAAACTAACCGCATCAACATGTTCGACCTTCTTTAAAAAATTATCTTCTACCCACTTAATCAACTCGGTAGAATGGCCTTGATGAAAGTACTTCGGGTTGGTTGCTATCCAGCCTAAATGGGGAATTTGATAGGGACTAGGATTAGCAGACCACGGATACCTAACTGAAACCGTTGAAACAATCTCATTTCCATTCATCGCTACAAACGTAGTTAAACTTTCACTGGCCTGCTTAAATTCTGAAAAGGACTGTTGCCCCGTTTTAAAGTTAATCCCCAACTCTTCATCTTTTTGATATGCTAAATCGATAATTCTTTTTAACTGTTCGAGCTCGTTTATTTTTATTTGTCGATTAACTAGTTCCATTTGAACACCCTAAATCTCCCTTAAAAAATTCATTAATTCGCTAACTTTTTCTTGCTTCAAACATTTTTTTAACGCTTCAACTCTCGTTTGACCGTACTCGGATTTATCATAACGGACGAATTTAGCATAACAATCAGCTAAAGTAGGTTGCTTTTGTGGTGATCCTAGCGGGTTAGAAACTCTAAACGTTTGCTGCTTCCCATTGGTTAACACCAAATCCAGAACAGTTACATGTTCACTTAAAGAATCATCATTCAGGCTAATTTTTCGCTCAAATCGACTACTATCTTTTAAGAATTGAGTAGTAGCAACTTCCTTATCAAAGGATTGCTCATTCACATCTCCAAACTTCAATGTTTGCCAAATTATATATTCGGCTGAAAACTTACCTTGTTGCCCGTTTTGGGGATGCCTAAAATTAAGCGCATGATCATCACCATTTTTAATATTGATTCTAATTTTTTCAATTTCCGTAAACCTAATTCCAGATTGATAGGCAGCCTTAGCTGCATCATATCCAGACATTGCCGCAGAACAAAACGGGTGCTGTTTAAACCACATTCCGGGACTAATAATTTGTCCGGGATTTAACCACTCATTTTCAAATCTGGTAATGTCTAAATCTTTCCCCACTACCGTTTCATTCCAACCATCTTTATCATTAAAAATATCTTGATTAGTTGATAAGCCTGCCAAGCAAAATTCATATGCATAGACCGCGTTCCTAGCAGAAATGCCCGCATGAAGTGGCTTGTTATCGGTTCCTACTTCACTTCCTAAACCAGCTGATTGATCAGCTGCAAATGATAGGATTCTAACGGTTTGCTCTACATCAAATTTTTTCAACCTAGCGATTGCGGCAGCGGCTCCCAAAACACCCAAAGTTGCCGTCGTATGATAACCTGACATTTTATGGCGCGGATTAAACTGTGCGCCCAGTAAACCTTCTACTTCTAATCCCACTACATAAGCACTTAATAGATCTCTCAAGCTTGCTTGATTTGAAATCACTGCCAACAAAGCAGAAAAAATAACCACGCTAGGATGACCACAGATATTTGATTGAACATCATCTAAATCTGAAAAATGAGCCGTAAACCCGTTCACCAAAGCTGCATTAGCAGGACTACTGGTCTTGCCACCAATGATTACCGTTGATTGCTGATTATCTTCAAAAATCCTTCGTAAATTCAAAACCTCTAAACTTTGCTGGGCTGCCAAACTACTGGCTAAATAATCAATCAGACAATGTTTAGCAATTACTAATTTACTTTCATCAATTTCTCCAGTGGTAGTAATTAGTTGCGCAATTCTGCCGGTTTTACTTGCCGAATTTTTCTGCTCTATCATTAGGTTCCTCCCAAATTGAATCATCAGGTCCAATCGGAATGATTCTTGGTAAGTCTGCTTGCGGCGTATGATCAATTTCATAGAACCGTTGTCTCATGGAAGTAAAGTTGGTGTTCTTTCCAAAAGCAGGAATGGAATATAAGTCTTTGGCATAGTTCCATAGATTTGGGTAATCAACTAGTCGTTTCTTATTAACATAATATTTTTGGTAGAATACTAAATCGAATCTAGCCAAAGTTACATACAAATTAATGTCGACAAGGGTCAATTTATCGCCTAATAGATATCTTTGTTTGCTTAGTCTTTCTTCTAACCAATCAAGGCGATTAAAAATAATGTCATACCATTTTTGATAGTCAGCTTGTGACCGACCGTGGCCTGCTTCATTAACCGCATAGTTGATTTCCATCAAAATAATATTGCTTAAATTATCAATGTCTTCTCTGATTGCTGCTGGATATAAGTCCGGTGCATCTGGAGCAATATAGTCCTTCCAAGCTAGACTAAATTCTTTTACTAACTCGTTATAATCATTGTTAACCACTTTTCCGGTTTTAATATCTACTAACGCTGGAACAGTAGCTCTCTTTTGATAATCTGGATCAGCTTTTCGATAAGCTTCACCAAGTGAATGAATCTTAAGAACGGGATCAACGTTATCTTTATCCAAAGTGAAGAACCAATCGCCAACTACTCCGGCGGGTCTTAACGGATCAACGACCCCTTTTGAAATAACATCATTTAATCCCAATAAATCGATAGCAATTGCAATACGGTTGGCCCAGGGACAATGACGCGACCAAACCAAGCGATAACGGTCTTTTTCAACCGGGAGCGTTCCATCAGTGAACTTCTTTTTAAATTCAGGTCCTTGGTAGGCTGCATATTTTTCTCTTTGATTAAAATTAGATTTGATTTTTCCATTTTGGTATTCCTTTTGTTTTTTATGAGCTCTTGGATTAGCAACACTTGATTGAGAAAAATCAATTGGACATGCTTGTAAGGTATCATCAACCTTGATCTTGCTTGCTTCTTGTTTTAAATTCTTATCACTCATTTGTAAGCTCCTTTATTACTTATCGAAATATTTTTGAATTCTTAATGCACTGTAGTAATACCATTTAACCGCTGTAATTAAGCCATCATCTTTTACGATGAGGTCCGAATGATGCCAATCTGAATTTCCTTCACTACCAATAAAGGCAAAAACACTAGGAATTTTATTGGTAAAAAAGGAAAAATCCTCTCCGGCGGTTGAAGGTTCAGCATCAACTAACTTAAAGTGCTTTTGGGTTTCTTCAACAACTAATGGTGTTAATTCACGGTCATTGTTAACCACTTCCGGCCCTTCAATCCAGTTGATTTTGGCATTCACATCCAAAGCCTTAGATAGTCCCTCAACAATATCGATGAAACGTTGTTTGGCAATGGCTCGGGCTTCCGCTGAAAACGTTCTAACGGTTCCTTCAAACCAGGTCTTTTCAGGAATAACGTTCCAGGTATAGCCCCCTTCGATATGAGTAACTGATAATACCGTCGTCTTTAACGGATCTTCATTTCGACTAACAATGGTTTGCAATGTATTGACGATGTTAGTCAAAGCAATGATTGGATCTGATCCTAATTGTGGCCTGGCGGCGTGGGTTCCTTTTCCTTGAATAAAAACGTTAAATTCATCAACCGCTGCCATCTGGCCCCCGGTTAGGATGCTGACTTCACCAGATTTCAAATCTGGTTTGTTATGAAAACCAATAATTGCTTTAACATCCTTAACAGCACCTGCATCAATCACTTCCTGAGCACCATTGTGGGTTTCTTCAGCGGGTTGAAAAATTAGTCTGATTTTATTTTTTAGCTTAGCTTTATTTTCCGAAAATAGAATTGCCGCTCCTAATAACGAGGCCATGTGAAAGTCGTGACCACAAGCATGCATAACTCCCTTATTCTTTGAGGCATAATCCAATCCCGTTTCTTCTAAAATTGGGAGGGCGTCAATATCTGATCTTAATGCCACAACTCCCTTTGAATTATCTGGACCAATTTCAGCAACCACTCCTGTTTTTAAGGCTGGAAAAGTTAGGATCTTGAAGCCTAACTTTTTTAAATAACCGCTTAAAAACTTAGTTGTTTCAAACTCATGATCTGATAATTCCGGATTTTCATGAAAATGTCTTCTTAAATTACTTAATTCTTCTTTTAGTTCACTATCATCAACCATTTCAATTCTCCTATCTAAACAAAATCTAAGCAGATAACTAAAACCACTTGTTAAACCGTTTTTAGAATTAAATTCCCTTATCATCACCTTCCCAGAAAGAAACTTATGATTTCCTTAATATTTAATGCCAAAAAAAATAGTCCAATTAGATAAACTTAATCTAATTGGACTATTTTGGTAGTTTTCTCGTTATTGCGAAAAGAAAAATTCCTAAATATCAGTTGTCTAATTAGATTAACCTAAAAAGTATCTAATCAGACTATCAAATAGCTGTACTAGATACAGGTGCGTAAACTAACACCCGTATCTTGATACGTGTGTTAGCCGTCACATACAACTAGTACAACAACAATTATTTTGATAATTAAACTTAATATTAGTCATCATTTTTCCTTCCTTACTTTTTGTTAGGATAATTAAACCACACTTATTTGAATTTGTAAAATATTTAACAAAATTTTTCTGACATTTATGCCTATTAGCTCAGGTAAACCGTGACGACTATTTAACTGTAAACGCCACGTTACCTAATTCATGATCAAACTTAGCTTCCCATTTTCCGGGTTTTAACGGAACCGGTAATAAAAAGGTTCCAGTAGAAACGTGTTGTCCCTGCTGAACTACTTGATCGGTCTCTGCCAGTTTTTCGGTTAACCAATGGAGTGATTTTAAGGGATTCCCTAACACTTCACTAGACTCTCCTTCTGCTACTTGCTCCCCATCGTGAAAGAGCTGAGTGGATACTTCTGCTAACTCTTCAAAGTCAAAATCAGTAGTATCGTGTTCTTTACCATAAACCACTGCTCCACCTACCGCTGCATCAGCCATGACTAAATTCTTAGGTAAGGTTGGGAACCATTCTTTAAAACGACAATCTGGTAATTCGACTGCAGGAGCTACCGTAGTCTTTTCCATTAAGGTTGCAAAATCATCATCCGCAGCTAAATCCGTCTTAGCAGTGAAGACTAACTCGACTTCAACTAACGGATCCATAAACATGGAAAATGGTAGATCAGCCTGATCTCTAAAGAAGCGTTCATCTAGCTGAGCTCCGTATAAAGGTTCCGTTGAATTGAACATTTTTTGCGTCTCTTCACTAGTGAGACTAATCTTGTAGCCACCCAGTTTCTTTACTTTTAATTCCATTAAACGACGTTGAACGCGATAAGCAGAATCATCGTCAAACGCTTCAAACTTGGACATTTCTAATGGTTCCTGTGACTTGTAGGCTTTGTACAAAATTTGTGCTAGCACCTCTACTTCATCATTAGTCAATACTTTATCAGCCATAATAAACACTTCCTTTACAATAAAATTTTTAAATCGAATCAATAATTCGGTTTCATTCAATATACAACTCTGATTTTGTTTGTCAAATCATTTTTTAAAACGATATTTAATTCATTTTTCATTAATTGTTCGGTTTTAAATGAAAAATCATTAAAAAAAGACCTTCATCAAAATTGATGAAGGTCTCGTTTAATTTAAATTAGTCACCATTGTAAATGGAATTTTTAACAATCACATAATCCACCGTTGCTAATGCGGTTAAATAACGACCACCGGCATAAGAAATTGATGATTGTAAGTCTTCTTGCATTTCACGAAGGGTGTCATAAATGCTGCCCTTAGGAGTAACCAAGAGTTTCTTACCTTCCACATTATGGTACTCACCCTTTTGAAATTCTGAAGCAGAACCAAAGTATTCGCGGTAAGTTTTTCCATCTTTTTCGATAGTTTCACCTGGTGATTCAACGTGTCCGGCAAACATTGAACCAATCATTACCATTGTGGCACCAAAACGAATTGATTTAGCAATATCGCCATCAGTTCTAATCCCACCATCGGCGATAATAGGTTTTCTAGCCCCTTTAGAACAAGCGTTGATAGCAGCTAATTGCCAACCACCAGTTCCAAAACCAGTTTTAATCTTAGTGATACATGCTTTACCAGGACCAATTCCAACCTTTGTAGCATCGGCACCAGCATCTTCCAAGGCCCGAACGGCTTCTGGAGTACCCACGTTTCCAGCAATTAAGAACACAGATGGAATCTTTTCCTTAATATGCTTAATCATCTTAATTACAGAATCAGAGTAACCGTGCGCGATATCAATCGTGATGTATTCAGGAAGTTCATCCGCTTCTACCAATGAGTCGATGAAATCGTATTCGGCAGGTTTAACTCCTACACTGATTGATGCAAATAAGTCTTCCTTATGCATTAAACGAACGAAATCAAGTCGTTTTTCTGGTTGGAAACGGTGCATAACGTAGAAGTATCCGTTTTTAGCAAGTGAAATTGCTAAATCTTTATTGATAACCGTTTGCATGTTAGCTGGAACAACCGGAAGTTTAAAGGTCCGATTACCTAACTTAACTTCGGTGTTACACTCACTTCGTGAATTAACAATACACTTATTAGGGATCAATTGGATATCTTCGTAATCAAAAACTTTCATGTATACTCTCCATTCTTAACGAACTTTTAACAATAAAATACATAAGTAGTTCGTATTATACTTATAATTTTAAGGGATAAAATTAAATAAATCAATAAAAAACAAAAATTATTCGGAAAAGTTGTTGACTTTATAATTTTTACGATGTATTATCAATCACATAAAATAATATAACTTAAATACAAATGATATTAGAATAAGTAAAAATTACAGAACTTCACAGAGAGCGTTGGTTGGTGAAAAACGCATTTTCTTAATTTCGAAAGATCGATATCAATTAGAATTCTTTTAGAGGAATTCAGGTGTGATTACCTTTATCTCAATCCGAGTATGATACGTTCAGTAAAGCACTCGTCGAGTCTAATTATGTGAGTAATTAGTAAATATAGGTGGTAACACGCAAAAGCGTCCTTTTTAATCATAGATTAAAAAGGGCGCTTTTTTGTTTTTAAGTAAATTTTCAGGAGGTTATAGATATGTGTAAAAAACAAATTGAATTTTTTGACACCACGCTTCGAGATGGTGAACAAACTATCGGAGTTAATTTTGACATCGAAACGAAAGTGCAAATCGCACAAGAGTTAGAAAAATGGGGCGTAGATGTAATTGAAGCTGGATTCCCCGCCGCTTCAAAAGCAGACTTTAAAGCCGTACAAGCCGTGGCCAATTCATTAGATACCGCTTGCGTAACCGGTTTGGCACGGGCAGTCACTAAAGATATCGATGCCTGTTATGCAGCAACTAAAGACGCTAACCATAAACAAATTCATGTGTTTATCGCCACTAGTCCTATCCATCGTGAATTCAAACTTCACATGACTAAGGAAGAAAACTTAGCGGCCATCCAAAAATACGTTAGTTACGCAAAACAATTTTTTGAAAAAGTTGAATTCTCACCTGAAGATGCCACAAGAACCGAGCCAGAATATCTAGTGCAAGCAATTAACACCGCCATTGATAGCGGAGCAACCGTCATCAACATCGCCGATACGGTGGGATATACCAATCCAGTCGAGTTTGGAAAATTGTTCGATTATCTTCAAGCAAACGTTCCCCGTTTTAATGAAGTAACCTTTTCCGTTCATTGTCACAATGACTTAGGAATGGCTGACGCAAATGCCCTTGCCGGAATTGAACACGGCGCTTCTAGAATTGAAGGAACCATTAATGGTATCGGTGAACGAGCTGGAAACTCAGCCCTAGAAGAAGTCGCTGTTGCCCTTAAAGTTCGCAAAGATTTTTACCAAGCCCACGACAACATTAACTTGGAAAAAACTAGAGACATCTGTGAAATGGTCAGCGATTACACGAAGATGCCCATTCCTAACAATAAAGCGGTTGTCGGAACCAATGCCTTTTCTCACGAATCCGGAATTCATCAAGATGGAATGCTAAAAAATCATAGTACATATGAAATTTTAACTCCGGAATCAGTGGGAATGGGAGCAACCAACCTTCCATTAGGAAAACTTTCTGGATCTCACGCCGTTAAACAAAAAATTGAACAATTAGGCTATGACGTTTCTAATGAAGAAATGAAAATCATCTTCCCCATCTTTAAAAACATTGCCGATCAAAAACCAATTGTTAGTACCAGCGACTTAAAAGTAATTATGAATGAATACGAGGTAACTGCTAATGAATAAAATAACCGTTCTTGCCGGAGATTATATTGGACCAGAAATCATGGATGCCGGTTTAAAAGTATTAAAGGCCGCCACCGAAAATACTGATTTTAAATATCAATTAGCAGTTTGTCCCTTTGGTGGAGAAGCCATTGATAAATGCGGAACTCCGCTACCACAAACTACCATCGATGAATGTACTACTAGCGATGCCGTCTTACTAGCTGCTATCGGTGGTCCCCAATGGGATAACGAAAAAGAACGCCCGGAAGCAGGACTTTTAAAAATCAGACAGGTTTTAAATCTCTTCGCTAACATTCGCCCTACCGAAATCACTACCAATATGACTAAGTACTCGCCGTTGAAAAACGCAACTAACACCGATTTCGTAATCGTCAGAGAACTTACGAGTGGAATTTACTTTGGTAGACCACGGGAAATGACTTCCAGTTATGCACTCGATACCATGAGATACCAAACTCAAGAAATTGAACGAGTGGCTAGAGTCGCCTTTAAAATGGCAACTAACAGAAGAAAAAAAGTAACTATGGTAGATAAATCAAACGTACTAGCCACCAGCAAGCTCTGGCGCAAGGTGGTGACTGCAGTTGCTAAAGATTATCCAGAAGTGGAACTGGACTTTTGTTATGTAGATGCCATGGCAATGAAAATCATCAGTCAGCCCGAACAGTTCGATGTAATTCTAACCGAAAATTTATTTGGAGATATCTTAAGCGATGAAGCAGCCGAAATCACCGGTTCACTCGGTTCAATCCCCTCAATGAGTATCGGCGAAAGTAAGTTAGCTCTGTACGAACCCATTCACGGCTCTGCTCCAGACATTGCGGGTAAAAATATTGCTAACCCCTTCTCAATGATTAACTCAGTCAAAATGATGTTAATCAATTCCTTTCAGCAAAATGAGATTGCTGCAAAAATCACGCAAGCCGTTGACGCTGCCATCAAAAATAACGTGGTGACTCCCGACTTAAACGGAAAGAGCACCACTTCCGAAGTAACTGAATTTATAATCAATGAAATTAGAAAGTAGGTCTACAAATGCCAAAAACAATGTTCGATAAAATCTGGGATAAACACGTAATTATGGGTGAAGTCGGAGAACCCCAACTAATGTATGTTGATCTTCATTTACTTCACGAAGTAACATCACCCCAAGCCTTTGAAGGCCTCCGCGAAAATAACCGAACCGTCAGAAGAACGGACAAATCATTTGCCACCACCGATCATAACGTTCCTACCATTGATATCTTCAACGTTAAGGACGCCATTTCAAAAAAACAAATCGAAACCTTAAATAAAAATAGTGAAGAATTCAACGTTCGTTTGGCGGGTATGGGTCACAAAGACCAGGGAATTATTCATGCCATTGGACCCCAACTTGGGTTATCGCAACCCGGCATGTTAATTGTTTGTGGTGACTCCCACACTGCTACTCACGGTGCGTTAGGTTCAATTGCATTTGGGATTGGAACCAGTGAAGTAGAACACGTTTTGGCTACCCAAACCATCTGGCAAACCAAACCTAAAACCATGGGAATTCACGTTCACGGAAAGTTACCTAAGGGGGTTTATGCCAAAGATATCATCATGGCAATCATTGCCCGCGAAGGGGTTTCTTTTGGAACTGGATATGGAGTTGAATTTTACGGAGATACCATCCGCGATATGGATGTCGAAGCGCGCCTAACCATTTCTAACATGGCCATTGAAGGTGGTGCCAAAGTGGGAACCATCCAACCTGACGAAAAGACGTTTAACTACGTGGCTAATCGTAAATACGCTCCGAAAAACATGGACAAAGCCATTGAATATTGGAGCCAATTTTACACTGATACTCCCGCAGCCTTTGACAAAATCATTGATGTGGATGCAACTACCATCGCTCCTTACGTATCTTGGGGAACCAATCCCGGTATGGCAGTTCCCATCGATGAAACTTTCCCAGAAATTGAAAACAGTAATGATGAAAAAGCCTACGAATATGCCGGTTTACAACCCGGACAAAAACCCAGCGACATTGATATCAAATGGATTTTCTTCGGTTCTTGTACCAATGGTCGACTCTCAGACTTAAAGATTGCCGCCAATATTTTAAAGGGCCACCACATTGCTGAAGGACTAACCGCTTGGGTCGTTCCCGCTTCACGAGCAGTTCGCGAAGAGGCTGAAAGAATCGGAATCGATAAAATCTTCAAAGATGCTGGCTGTGAATGGCGTGAACCAGGTTGTTCCGCTTGTTTAGGAATGAATCCTGATCAAATCCCCGCCGGAATCCATTGTGCATCAACTTCGAACCGAAACTTCGAAGGACGCCAGGGTGCCGGTTCCAGAACACACTTAGCTAGTCCCGCAATGGTGGCCGCCGCCGCAATCAACGGTCACTTCATCGATATCAGACAGGAGGAAATTTAACATGGAAAAAATCACCACTATCAATTCAACTACCATCCCATTAATGAACGATAACATTGACACCGACCAACTAATCCCCAAACAATTTTTAAAGAACATCCTAAAAACTGGATTTGGTAAAAACTTACTATACGACTGGCGTTATTTAGAACCCAACAAGCCCAATCCTGATTTCATCTTGAATCATCCGGAGCGCCAAAATGCTCAGATTTTAATCACCGGGGAAAACTTTGGTTGTGGCTCTTCTCGAGAACACGCCGTTTGGGCCCTTACTGATTACGGATTCAAGGTAATTATTGCCGGGGGCTATAGCGATATTTTTTACATGAACAGTACTAAAAACGGTTTGCTAGCAATCACCCTCCCTAAAGAACAACGAGCAGCATTAGCGCAAATTCCAGCAGACCAAAAAATCGAAGTGGATTTGGTTAATCAAGTGGTTAAAACTGACGAACACGAATATCCCTTTGAAATCGAATCTCGAATTAAACATAAATTAGTTAACGGACTCGATGACATTGCCATCACGATGAACTACATGGATCAAATTGAAGCATTTGAAAAACAAATCCCCGACTTTAATTAATAGAAAGGAACCCACAACTATCATGACAACTCTAGCAATCAAAGATCTCCACGTTAACGTAATTGACCCTGACACTGAGGTTGAAAAAGAAATTTTAAAAGGCGTCAACTTAACCATTAATAGTGGTGAAACTCATGCCATCATGGGACCTAACGGAACTGGAAAATCAACCATGTCAGAAACCATCATGGGAAATCCTAATTATCACGTTACTCAAGGAGACATCACCATTGATGGAGTCAGTATCTTAGACCTAACCGTTGATGAACGAGCTCGAGCAGGTTTATTTTTAGCCATGCAGTATCCAGCGGAAATCAAAGGAATTACCAATGCTGAATTCATTCAAGCAGCGGTTAATGCCCGTCGTCCAGAAAATAATCCCATTAAGATTACTTCCTTTTTAGATGAACTAGACGAAAACCTCAAAACGTTGAATATGACTGAGGAAATGTCGGAACGATACTTAAATGAAGGCTTTTCTGGTGGTGAGAAAAAACGAAACGAGATTTTACAAATGATGATGATTAAACCTCATTTTGCCATCTTAGACGAAATTGATTCTGGATTAGACATCGATGCCCTTCAAGTTGTTTCTCATGGTGTTAACTCAATGGATAAACAACAAATGGGAACCTTGATGATCACTCATTACCAACGCATTTTAAACTACATCAAACCTGATTTTATCCACGTCATGATGGGCGGAAAAATTGTTAAAACCGGTGGCTTTGAACTAGCTGATGAACTAGAAAACAATGGATATGCAGCTCTGCGGGACCGTTTAAACTTAAATATTGATCTAGTTGATGAAAACGTTTAAGGAGGATACTACCAATGGTCCGTGACAAATTTATGAAACAAATCAACCAAATAACTACCACCAAGACATTTCCCCAGGAACCCGCTTGGTTTACAAAGATTAGAAATGAAGAATTTTCTAAACTAGGTGACGAAAAATTACCCCGCATCGACAAAATAAACTACCAAAACTGGCCATTCATCAATCAACCAGATCCTGAAGTTACGGCAGATGAGAATGTTACCAATGAATACCAAATCACCCCAGAAATGGAAGCGGCCAATGTAATTGTTTGTTCCATAGAAGAGGCCCTTTTGAAGCATGAAAGTTTACTTAAACCGGTGATTGAAAAAATTGCGGCTGAACAATCAGATCGACTAACTAGTCTGAACTTGGCGCTGGTAACTCACGGAACCTTTGTTTACGTTCCTAAAAATATCACCCTTAAAAATCCCATTACCATTAAAACTCGGGAAAATACGGTTAATAACCAAGATGTTTTTGATCGAACCATCGTAGTTGGAGACATTAATAGCAATTTTAACGTTGTCCAAAACACTAGCAGCGTGGGAAATAATCAAATTAATTCCCACCTAACCGCAAACATCTTTGCCAAAGAAAACAGCAAAATTCAATTCTTCGGCATGGATGCTACCGCCAGTCATACCAACAACTTCATCAATCGGAAGGCCATCGTCGGCAAACATGCCACGATGAACTGGATGATTGGAGCTTTAAACAACGGTAATACCGCTGCCGATTTCAGTACCGAACTAATCGGAGATGGTTCCGTTTCCGATAGTCGAATTGTCGCCATCTCCAACCAGAAACAACAACAAGGAATCAACACTCGGATTACCAACTATGGGTTACATTCCGATGCCCAAATTGATCAACGCGGGGCTATTTTAGATAAATCTAAGGTCGTTTTTAATGGAATTGGTAAAGTGCAACATGGTGCTCATCAAGCAAACAATCAACAGCAAAATCATATTTTAATGTTGTCGGAAAATGCCAGTGGTGATGCCAATCCAATCCTTTTGATCAACGAAAATGATGTGGTTGCTGGACACGCTGCTAGTATCGGCCGCATCAATGAAAAGCAACTTTACTACTTAATGAGTCGTGGAATCCCCGAAGAAATTGCCCAAAAACTAGTAATTCGCGGTTTCTTAGGAATTATTTTAGATCAGATTCCCTCATCTGAGATTAAATCAGAAATGATTAACACGATTGAAAGGAAGCTTGAACATGAAAGGACTAACGTATAACTACAAAAAAGATTTCCCCATTCTGACTAAAAAAGTTAATGGTGAAACCAGAAGTTATCTAGATAATGCTGCCACCAGTCAAAAACCACAGTCAGTAATTAATGCCATCACGGATTTTTATCAAAACGATAATGCCAACGTTCATCGCGGAGTCGGTAGCATGTCTCAAATGGCAACTGATAAATACGAATCAGCCCGTCAAACGGTTGCTGATTTCATTAACGCTCCTGCCAGTAAAAATATCGTCTTTACTCGTTCTAGTACCGAAAGCTTAAACTGGATTGCGACTGGATATGCCACACAAATGCTAGAGCCTGAAGATGAAATCATCGTTAGCATCGCTGAACACCACAGCAATCTAATTCCATGGCAACAAGTTGCCAAACAAACTGGTGCTAAATTAAGCTTCGTTGGTTTACATGCCAATGGAACCTTAAATCTAGCAGAGTTAGAAAAAATGGTTAGTTCTAAAACAAAAATCATTGCGATTAATCACATTTCTAACGTACTAGGCAGCATTAATCCAATTGCTGAAATTGCTAACTTAGCTCATCAAAACGGTGCCATTATCGTGGTGGATGCTGCGCAATCTGCACCACATTTAAAAATCGACGTACAAAAATTGGATGCCGATTTTTTAGTGTTTTCTGGTCATAAAATGTTAGGACCCACGGGAATTGGGGTGTTATACGGGAAAACAGAATTACTAGAACAAATGCAACCCGTTCAATTTGGTGGCGAAATGATTGACGATGTTCAACAACAATCCGCCACTTGGGCGCCTGTCCCACTAAAGTTTGAGGCAGGAACCCCTAACATCGCCGGTGCAATTGGTCTAGCCGCTGCAATTGATTACATCAATCAAATCGGAATAAACCAGATTAATGCCCGAGAAGATGCCCTAATGAAACTAGCGCTTAGCAGTTTAAATGAAATTGCTGGAGTGACTGTTTACGGTCCTACTGATTTCAATAATCATAAAGGAGTTCTTTCTTTTAACTTAGCGGGAATTCACGCTCACGACGTTTCAACCGGACTAGATCTAGATAATATTGAAATTAGAGCAGGTCATCATTGCGCTCAACCTTTAATGAAATTCTTAGACGTTGAGTCTATGGTTCGAGCTAGCATTTCATTTTATAACGATGAAACTGATATCAATCGTTTAATTGAATCAATCAAAACGGTAAAGGAGTTTTTTGCTAATGAGCTTGCGTGATATGAAAACTTTATACAAACAGGTCGTGTTAGAAAATGCTAACCATCCCCAAAACTTTCAAAAACCGGCTGGAGATTTGCCAGCAGAAACGCTGCGCAATCCTAGCTGTGGTGATGAAATTACCGTCGCATGTCAGGTGCATGATAACCACATTGAGAACTTAACTTTTTATGGAACTGGTTGTACCATCTCCAAAGCATCAACCAGCATCATGACTGAAACCTTAGTGGGAAAGCCGGTTAACGAAGCGTTACACTTAATCAAATTATTCCAACAAAACATCATTGCTAAACAAATTACTGATGAGGAAAAGAAAAGCTTAGGCGATGCCGCATTATTAAGTTCCGTGGCCCAATTTCCTACTCGAATCAGATGCGCCACTCTCGGTTGGCACGTTATCGAAAATCTAATTAATCAAATCAAAGGAGCTAATGAAGATGACTGATATTAATGAAGTTCTTAATAATAACGACTATGAATTCGGATTCCACGATGATGTCACCCCTTTCTTTTCCACTGGAAACGGAATTAATGAAGAAATCATCAGACAAATTTCAGCAGAAAAAGAAGAACCCGAATGGATGCTTGATTATCGCTTAAAATGTTTTCAAACCTATTTGAAAATGGAGGATCCTGAATTTGGTCCCAGCCTCAAGGACCTGGATCTTAAAAATATGAAGTACTACCAAAAGGCGACTGATAAAAAAGCACGTGATTGGGACGATGTTCCTGATGAAATTAAAAAAACTTTTGACAAAATTGGAGTTCCCGAAGCAGAAAGAAAGTATTTAGCCGGTTCATCTGCTCAATACGAATCAGAATCAATTTATCAACATATGAAAGAAGAGTTAGAAAATCAAGGGGTCATCTTTTTGGATACTGATTCGGCCCTCAAACAGTATCCTGACCTAGTTAGAAAGTGGTTTGGTAAGTTAATTAAGCCTACCAACAATAAGTTTGCAGCTTTAAATGGTGCCGTTTGGTCAGGTGGAACCTTTATTTACGTTCCCAAGGGAGTTACCGTTTCTGCCCCCATCCAAACCTACTTTAGAATTAATGCAGAAAATTCTGGTCAGTTTGAAAGAACCCTCATCATTGTTGATGAAGGGGCTCATCTCGAATACGTGGAAGGCTGTACTGCCCCAACCTATAATTCCGATAGCCTTCACGCTGCGGTGGTTGAAGTAAACGTTCTTCCCCACGCTTATTGTCGCTATACTACCATCCAAAATTGGTCTAACAACGTGTATAGTCTAGAAACTAAGCGAGCTCAGGCATTAGAAGATGCTTGTATGGAATGGGTTGATGGAAACCTCGGCTCAAAAGTTACCATGAAGTACCCTTCCGTCTATTTGAATGGTCGGGGTGGCAAAGGAACGATGCTTTCCATTGCCGTTGCTGGGAAAAACATTAAATCAGATACTGGTGCTCAAATGATCCACAATGCACCAGAGACTTCTTCTTCAATCATTTCTAAGTCCATCTCAAAAGACGGTGGATCAGTCGACTATCGTGGAAAGGTCCGCTTTGCCAAAAACAGTGACGGTTCCGGTTCTCACGTTGAGTGTGACACCATCATCATGGATGATAAATCCACAAGTGATACCATTCCTTACAACGAAATTTATAATAATAACGTCACCATGGAACACGAAGCTAAGGTATCTAAAATCTCTGAAGAACAACTTTACTACCTCATGTCTCGTGGGATTGATGAAGCGAAAGCCACTGAAATGATCATTATGAGTTTTATTGAACCCTTTACCAAAGAACTTCCAATGGAATATGCCGTTGAACTTAATCGCTTGATTAGTTATGAAATGGAAGGATCGGTGGGTTAATATGGAAACAAACAATAAATATTACGAAGCTTTAACCAACGTTATTGATCCCGAATTAGATATTGACATCGTTAACTTGGGTCTCATCTATGAGATTGAAATCAAAGCTAACGTAGCAGTGGTAACCATGACGTTAACGACCATGGGGTGTCCGCTATCAAAATATCTGTTTGAAGAAATCCAAAAACAACTAATTGGTTTTCCTGAAATTGATGACATTGATATCAACCTGGTTTGGACCCCACGCTGGTCAATCAAAAAGATGTCTAGAGTCGCTCGAATGCAATTAGGTATCCATTAAAAAAACTTCCGTTTCGATAAACGGAAGTTTTTTTAATGGACTAATTTACAATCCTTGATAGATATTAAGATTAAAATCATACTTACTTTTAGTTTTTATATATTCATTCATAATTACTTTTACTTTATTTATCATCGTGTACTCCTCCTACCAAAGATTAAATGATGGTCCAATCATATAGATTCCAAAGATCATCACTACTAGTGAACTAATGATTACCGTATACTTATAGATTCCGCGCATTCTGTATTTTTCCGGAAGCGCTCTAGATTCAAGTAACAAAAGAAATCCTAGTACAATCGGAATCATCAATGCATTTAAAACTTCGATTGAAACAGCAATTTCAACCATATTTTTGATAAACAAAACCATTATGGCTGGTACCACAAGAATCGCTGCATACATCAAATAAAAACCATAATTACTCTTATTAAGGCCTTCATTCAAGCTATGGGGCCAATTCAAAACTTCACTCATTCCCCAAGTTCCCGCCAGAGAAACTACAATTGCTGCAACCAATGAACCACCTAGCAAACTGGTTCCTAGAATGATTTTTGAAGCAGCTGGTCCAATGAACAAAGCCATTTCATTAACTAGATCTGAAACCGTATTAAGAATTACGCTACCCTTATTAAAGGTGGTTGCGGCAAAGAAGATTACAAAGCCAATCATAATTCCTTGCGTAATAAACGTTCCTGCCAAGGTATCGCTCTGTTCTTTTTTAACCATGTTAGGTTTCAAATGTTTATCGGTCACCGCACTTTGTTGATAAAAAATCATCCAGGGCATAATAACCGCACCCACGTTAGCAGCAATCATATAGATATATGATTTGTCGTGAATAGGAACCGTCATAATTCCATTTACCAACTGAGATGTATCCGGTTTAACCATTATGATTCCAATAATGAACATTAATTCAAAAATACCAAAACTAATTCCAATTCTTTCAACTCGATGATAATTACCGAGTAAAGCCACAATAATTAATGTGATTGTACAAATCGGAATTGTAATCCAACGGGAGATGCCAAATAGCTCACCTACCCCGGCAATCCCGATAAACTCGGTAATCATTGCTCCTACAACAGAGATTAATAAAGTAATTGCAGATATGTAAGCCCAATTTTTACCGAAGTATTTTCTAATTAATTCACCATGACCCTTTTGCGTTATTATTCCTAAACGAACTGTAATTTCTTGGACCATGAATAACACTGGGATTAAAGCAATTTGTGGTAAGACCATCGAATAACCAAATTGGTTACCAGATTGAGCAGCAGTTATTAAACAACCTGCATCCGTATCTGCTAACATCACAATTAAACCAGGTCCTACCACAGCGGCCCATTCTTTAACTTGTTGCCACGCTTGTTTAAAATTAATCATCGAATGATTAATAGCAATCCCATCATTTTCCATTACAATTCCTCCTTTTATAAAAACAAAAAAAACGCCCGAACTAATAAAATTAGTCCGGACGTTTATAACGTGTTACCACCATCATTTATAGCCATTTCACAAAAGCTACCTCATAAAGTACGACACTTAAATAAGTGTTTATACTCTAATCATGATAAAGGTGATTAAACCTAGCTTCTCGAAAAAAGCTTACTAATAAAGTGCCTTTTTAAAATCAGATCAATACTGTTTTTCACCACCAACAGTTCTCTTAAAAGACTGGTTTTATACTAATCACAATATTAAATGCAAATAAATTATAAAATTATAATTTATTTGAATTGTGCTTATTATTGCATAAAGAATTGGTAATTGCAATGAAATTCCTAACATTATCACAAAAAATAACTATTTTTATTATTTTTAGATAATTTAATCACTTTTATTTTAACAATAGTTAAGATTTAACGAAACCAACTTTAAAACTGATTTATCACCACTGTTTTTATGTTAGACTTAAAAAGATAGCTCAAAGAGGATTCGACTATGAAAACTAAAACTGCTAGTTTTATCATGTATATCGTAATTTTAGGTACTTTAGTTATCCTATCCGGGGTGTTCAACCCCACTAAACACACTAAAATTATGAGTAGTGCCAACGAACCAGCTAAAATGACGCTTATCAACGTCAAAAATCGGAAAACATATCAAGCTGATCAACAGGGAAACTTTACCTTTAAGGCTCAGGTTGATATCGGAGACCGTTTAAAAATCAAGTATGACAAATCTCTAGCCAATATCAAAGTAACTGAAGAAAGATCAGTTCATACAGTCAAAGTTAACTTAAAGCAAAATAAACCCGTTAAAATGGTAATGTATGCCAGTGGCGACGCCCTCAGTAACTCTCGTGAAAACGTCGTTATTATTAATCCAAAACAATAAAAAATACCCACAAAGTTGAGATTTAACTTTGTGGGTATTTTTCTTAAAATGCTAATCCATACGATTCATCCGGCATCACATTGTAAACACCGACTGTACTAGCATTACCATGTTCTTTAGCAGCTTTGGAAATCACCTTAACCTTATAGAACTCATTATTAGATTCAACGACTTCATAATCGAAGTTCACATTGTTACCTAACCGGTCTCGTAAAAAGGCAACCGCTGCCTTAGAATTTTTAATCTTAGCTGGCTGTTCTTTCCCAATACTAGTGACTTGTTTATCCGCAATCTCATCATTTTTGCCATTGTCATTATCAGTTGCTACTTTTTCTGTACTGTCAGAACTAGTCTGGTTGTTTTGATTAGCAATATAAAAAGAGGATCCCAAAACGACTACTAATAAAATTAAAAAACTGAGTAAAATTTCTTTTTTCTTCATTAGTAAATCCTCCTTTTTCAGTTAAGCTAGCTTAGTTAAATCTGCTGGTTGTTCAATTAGATAATCTGGTTGTTCTTTTGCTAGGCTATCACGATCATGGGCACCCCATGTCACCGCAGCGGTATGAACACCAGCTGCTTTTCCCATTTGTAAGTCAAAGATTGCGTCACCAATCATTACCGTTTGATCTGGATCTAAATTATCAAGTTCCAATACTTGTAAAACACCATCGGGAGCCGGTTTGAAGTTTTGCACGTTATCCGCACCTAAGATATTAGTAAAGTACGCATCGATTCCTAAACTCTTTAAGTTTCGCAATAGAGTTTTAGAGTGTTTACTAGAAACCACGTAAAGTCCCTTTTGTTCTGTTTGCAATTCAGCCAACATTTCTTTTATTCCAGGAAATAGGGTTAGCATCTTGCTTTCTAATTCTTGATAGTATTTTCTAAATACTTGTAATAATTTTTCAAATTCTGCATCAGAAAATTCATGACCGGGAGCCATCTTTTTAAAAGATACTTCAATGGGGATTCCCATGTAGTAGCTAATATCTGCGGCAGTGGGTTCTGGTAACCCTAAATCAGCAAAGGCTTTTTGGGTCGCAACTACCCCAGTTTCACCTGAATCGGCTAGGGTTCCGTCAAAATCAAAAATGTAATTTTGCATGTTAAACTCCTTTTTTAATCGAGATTCAAAAATCAATTAGTACTAGTATCAATTAAATTGGGGAATTTAGCAAATGAAAAAATATATTTTACTCATGGTTTTTTCAACTGATTAGGAATAACAAAGACTACTAGAGTAAATAATACTGCATAAATCATCGCTGAAGGAAAAATTGTCATCGATAATAATATCCCTAATATTTTAATTAAAATATCGTATTTTGCCCATTTGTTTCTACTAGTTAAAGTAGTTGATGTTACCGTATCTTTTTCATTTTCCTTACCAATCAACCAGTACATAAATTGATTACTTGCTGTAACCATTAATACAATCAATCCATAAAAAACTTGTGCACTTCCATTATTAAAGTTTTCGGAAACTATGCTAGTGGCATATGGAAATAAAGATGAACTAAATAGCATTAGTAATGCAGCCCAAATTATGTATCTGTTAATTCGTTTAATGTGATACCAATTATTATGTAAATTTACCCACATAGCCCCTAGCCAAAAAAAGGATAGTGCATAGGCAAAATAATGATTTCTCAATTCCCAAAATCCCCAAAAATTAATTTCAGCTGGTTTTTCTAATTCCAGAACTAAAATTGTCATTATGATTGCTATCATAGCATCTATAAACGTAGATAATCTTTCTTTATTCATTATTAATCAACCCCATTTTAAAATTAGTTTAGTAAAACATCCTTAGTATATATCTAAAAGATTATTTCTTCACGCCAATATTTACCAACCACTGGTTAATTTCTTTGGTGATTTTATCTTTTCGAATTCCTTTAATTGTTAAAGGAATTCCTTGTTTTTCTAAGCCACCTTTAAAAGAAATTGGTTCTAAAACACTACTGCCTTTAGTATACTGATTGATTTGATTAAGCGTAGCTCCGTACCCAAAACCACCATTGGTATTAAAAGGAACAACTTTTTTATCATGAAAATCATATTCTTTTAGAAATGTAACCATTACTTGAGGCAAAGCCATATTCCAAGTTGGAAAGCCAACGAAAATATAGTCATAAGTCGAAAAATCAGTTACGGAATTTTTCAATTGTGGTAAAACATTCTCCATTTGCTCTCTTTGATTCTTAGCCACTTCCATTTCATAGTCGGTCGGACGTTTTACTGCCGTTTCAATTTGAAACAAATCTCCTCCAACAGCAGTATGAATGAGATTGGCTAATTCTTTCGTATTTCCAGTACGGCTATAGTAAGCGATTAAAGTTTTTTTATCCATAATTTCTCCTTTAATTAAAATAAATCCCACATATTTATATCTATGTGGAATTTATAGTCTATTATATTTAATAAATTTTAATAGTGAAGTGGCTTATCACCATCAGTATTTGGTTGGTTAATCCCCACATTAGCATTAGCTAAATAATTAGGATTTTTAATGATGTTTAACATTACGTCAGCTACACTTTTACGTGAAACTGTGGTTCCTTTAAATTCAGTTCCCTTAGGAGTTAATTCATAATCATTAACATCGTCATTTGATAACCAAGCTAATCGTAAAACGGTGTAATTTAATCCTGATTCTTCGTACATTGTGGCTGTTTGGTTCCCAGTTTCAACGGCGTTACCAATCATCGAAGCGTTCCATTCTCCAAATTTACCGGGAACTTCGTGATAGATTCCCAAGTCATTAATTGAGACTACTCTTGCCACCTTATTTAGCTTCATTGCTTGAATAATATTTTTTGTGGGAGTTGTTGAACCAGCTGCACCGGTTGCATCAATCACGAGGTCTTGTCCATCGATTGCTTTTTCCAAATCAGTCTCATTATTTAAATCTCCCTCAAATAATGAAACTTGATTATTATCCTTTAAATCATTTAGTCGGGCTGAATTTCTCAAGAATAAAGTTAATTTAACATCCTGATAATCTGCATTATTGATAACTTGATTTTCAACTAATCGAGCAATTCTTCCAGATGCTCCTAAAATAATAACGTTCATTATAGTCTCCTTAAATTCTTTTTTTACTTCTAATAAATACAAACGTAATGATTACCACCAATAAAATTAAAAAAGTAATTAATTTCATTGCTGAATTAAACTTAATCAAGGGATCAGCAATTTGGCTAGTTGCACTGGTTACAACTGAGATTCCAAAAGCGGCCCCAATTTGATGCATAACGTTAACAATTCCTGATGCGGCACCAGCATTATCATCGGAAACGTCAAATATTCCAGCTGCTGTTAAGGGAGCAAACGCTAATCCTTGACCAATTCCCACAATCATCATGGGAACCCCAATTTCTAACCAGAATCCATCTTTATAAAAGATCATTAGTGCCATTCCAATAACTGTAATCGTAATTCCTAATAACAATAGTTTTTCATTTCCAATTTTCTTAGTAAGCTTAGGAACTTGAAGAGAAAATATAAAGGTAACAATCGTTAGTGGTAAGAACGCGATTCCAGCACCAAAGGGAGAAAATTTGAGATATTCTTGTAGCATTTGTGGGGTGAAAAACCAAAATGCCATCATTGCTCCGGTAAAAGCAATTCGTCCAATGTATGCTCCAAACCGAACTCGGTTGACAAATAGTTTCAATGGCATGATTGGTTGAGTAGCTTTACTTTCTACCAATACAAACATTAATAGTAAAAATAGAGCTAAACCACCAAACAACCACGGATTGGTAGCCCCATCAATAGCATAAATTAAACTAGAAACTGCCGCTAAAGATAATATTGACCCTAACCAATCAAACTTTCCACTTTGTCGATTACCAGCAGGAATATATTTTTTGGATAGAATAATCATAATAATGGCAACGGGGATATTAATGAAAAATCCATATCTCCAACCAATGGTAGCTGCAAAAAATCCGCCAATAATTTGGGAAAATGATGCGCCTACCCCAGCCATTGAGCCATAATAAGCAACTGCTTTAGTTCGTTTACTACCCGTAAAATTATCAATTATTAGTGCCAAGGTAGTGGGCGCAACTATTGCCGCACCAATTCCCTGAAGGGCCCGACAAATAATCATCATGGTTCCTGAATTTGAGATTCCAACTAAAAATGAACCGATTCCAAAAATAATTAATCCCAGTTCAAAAACCCTTTTTCTCCCTAAAATATCACCCATTCGACCACCCAGAAGCATAAAGCCCCCGAAAAATAAGGCATACAAATTTTGAATCCAAGATAGTTGAACACTATCTAAATTCATAGTTTGAGCAATTTTGACAGTTCCCGTAAAAATAATTGAATTATCCAAAATAATCATAAAATAACCGACTAAGATAATTCCTAATATAAATTTTTCCTTTTTATTCATTCACTTATCAACTCATTTCAATTTTTTTATTAATGTAAATTAATTAGTCTTTCAATCATCTTAGGATCACGATGATCAAAGAATTGGCTTTCCTTTTTGTCTAATTTTTCAATTAATTTCATATCTTCAGCACTTAGTTCAAAGTCAAAAACAGCTAGATTTTCTTGCATTCTTTCTGCTCGAGAAGATTTTGCTAGTGGGATAATTCCTCTTTGAATGTCCCATCTTAAAATAACTTGACCAATTGACTTATGATATTTATCTCCAATTTCTTGTAGAACTGGATTTTTGAAGATATCATGCTTTCCTTCTGCAAATGAAGCCCAGGCCTCAGTTTGCACACCATACTCTTTTAAGAATTTAACGTCTTCAATTTGTTGATCCCAAGGGTTAACCTCAATTTGATTAACTGCTGGTTTTACATCATTAAACAATGATAAGTTAGCAAGTTGATCATTATAAAAGTTGGAAACCCCGATTGATTTAATCTTGCCTTCTTTTTGTAAATCTTCCATTGCTTTCCATGAGCCAAAGTTATCCCCATATGGTTGGTGAATTAGATATAAATCTAAATAATCTAATCCTAATTTTTTCAAAGTAGTTTCAAAGGCTTTTTTAGTAGCATCATAACCGGTATCACTTAGCCACAATTTCGATGTAATAAATAAATCTTCTCGAGGAACGTTAGCATTAGCAATTCCTTTTCCAACTGCTTCTTCATTAAAGTATGATTGAGCAGTATCAATTAGTCTGTATCCAGAATTAATTGCGTCTTCCACCGCTTTGGCACATTCTTCTGGATCAGTCATTTGAAAAGTTCCAAATCCAATTACAGGCATTTTGTTTCCGTCATTTAATGTAAAATATTGCATAATTACGTCCTCCAATTAATTTTCTCTTACGTTTACTTTTTAAAGTATAGGCTTTAAAGCGCACTTTAATGCAAGAGATATGTTTCAATTTGCATTAAAGTGTACTTAAAGATTTATAATTGAATAAAATTCTAAAGGAGAACAATATGACAATTGATGAAGTTAGTGCTGAACTAAAAATAAATAAATCAACTTTACGTTATTGGGAATCAATTGAACTGGTTCCTAAAGTTGCTCGTGATAAAAATGGATATCGAGAATATCAAGAAATTGATTTAAACTGGGCTTTTTTCATCCAAGCACTACGAAAGTCTGGAATGTCAATTAGCCAATTAAAAGCATTTGTTCAAACATATAATGACCGAGAAAATGGTGATGTTCGTAAACAAATGTTGGTTGATCAACGGAATAATTTACTCACCCAACAAAATGAACTGCAAAAAACAATCAACTATTTAAATTACAAAATTGATAATTTTGGCACCCATATGTTAAATTATGAAAACGAAAAACTGATTTATAACCAAGAAAAAAAGGCTAACTTTCAATAGTTAGCCTTTTTCATATTTATAAATATCTAGTAATGGTATGTATAATCAACCCATACATAATGATTGATTTGTAGGGGCTTTATACCATATGTAAAAAGAAACTTGCGTTACATTTATCAGCTACTCTGATAAATTGACCTTAGAAAGGAGTTTTTAATCGTGGATTTCCATAACAATTTAAAGTCTAAAAGAAAAGAGCTAAAACTAACTCAACAAGA
The DNA here is from genome assembly GCF_047324295.1 of Fructilactobacillus vespulae. Taxonomy (GTDB): domain Bacteria; phylum Bacillota; class Bacilli; order Lactobacillales; family Lactobacillaceae; genus Fructilactobacillus; species Fructilactobacillus vespulae. The sequence continues at coordinate 356,616 of NZ_CP137138.1, forward strand.
ACTAGCAGATAAACTACATGTCACAAGACAAACCCTCTCTCGTTGGGAAAATAATCTAGGATACCCCAATTTAGATACTTTAATTGAATTAAGTAATATTTTAAAAACACCTTTGGATTCACTACTTAAAGGAGGGCAACCAAGCTTGGCAAATAAAATCACTAACGATGTAAAAGCCAAACAAACATATAAAAGATATCTATTCGGAGGAGTTACTTTAATAATGGTAATTTTTTTATGGTTAGGATTTCTGAGCTATGGTAGAAGTAATCAAATTAGTTGGATAGATAAAACAAATCCCTTTATAAAAACACAAGTTGGGTATGCCGTTCTACCAATTTCGAGTTCCAAAAACAATCATAAAAAAGATGTGTACGTTTCTGATGATTCATTTGGTACCAATGGTAGTTGGTTGAAAATATATTTTGGCCAATATAACCAAGATAACAAATGGGCAAAAATCAAACATAAGGGTTCCTATGTTTACAGTTATAGGTTAATAACCAAAAATCAAATTCCAAAAGAGATGGAAGAACAGGCTGGAAAAGATTATATTCCATATGTTAAAAAATCTGAACCAAATAGAGTGAATAAAGACTCTGTTTTCCCCTTTGAATAAAATCAATTAAAGCTAAAAAGGCTAACTTTCAATAGTTAGTCTTTTCATTAATATGCAAATTTATAGTAGCCATCGGGATAAACGTTATATACCCCAGCTGTACCACTGCCACCTTGACTCCGAATTGATTTAGAAACTACCCTAATTGTATATACCCCATTATCTGATGACATTACTTCGTAAACCAAATCAGGATTGTTAGCGAATTCTAGTGTTTTCAAAGTTTCAATTGCTTTTGCTTCACCATTCTGTGACGCATTATTATTAGTTGCAGTTTCTGCAGTCGAACTAGAAATCGTTTCGCTAGCGGTGTTGGAATCTCCAGAATTAGTGGTAGTTCCACTAGTAGTGCTAGATTGATTATTATTTTCAGAGTTTTTGGTTTCTGTCTCATTTGAATCATCATGGTTAGCTTGCTTATTCGCTGTTTTATTAGCAGTAGGTTGTTTTTTAGCAGTTTTGGTTGCTACCTTTTCTGTATCAGTAGCTTTATGAGAATCAGTTTTAGTTAAAGTGGCATATGAAACCCAGCCAATCGCAATTACTAAAATTGCCAATAAGATTATAAGCGCGCTCTTCTTTTTCATAATTAAATCTCCCATTTATAATTATTAATGATTTAAGAATAGCACTATTTCTAAATTGAGATGTTTTTTATTAAAGTATTTTAGTCATATTAAACCAGGTTTCTCCAGCATGTTGTGAGTCAGAAATCCCATCAACTACGTATCCATGCCTTTCGTAAAATGGAATCAACTTTTCCAAACAGGTTAAAGTAATAAGTTTTCGATTTTGCTGTTTTGCTAGACTTGCAAAATGTTCTAGTAATTGTCCCGCAATTCCTTGATTTTGTTGATCAGGAGCCACTACCAAACTTAAGACCGTTTGATACGGAGCGTTTTCCTTATTGGAAACTGATTTTTCAAATAAATCATCCGTAATAAAACGACTCGTGGTTGCAGGACCTACAATATATCCCAACGGATTTTGCTGTTCATCATATGCAACGATAAATGTATCGGAAAGTTGCTCGATTCTTTCTAACATACTAGCGCTAGTGGAAGCCTCTTCCTTTGAAAATCCAGAGTTTTCAATTTCCATAATTTTATTAATATCAGTGACTTTTGGTGCTTTAGAAGAATAATTCATAATAAACTCCTAAATTCATTTAGTATTTTTAGTTTGAAAATCCATTTAATTTTTCTATCAATATTTTAACTACATCATCAATTGGATCAGCACATTTTTTAGTTATCCAGAGTCTAATAATAGCGGCCATCCCTCCATTAAAAAACTCATAATTATAGTCAAAATCATTTTCTGTTTGCATACCATTGCTGCGTAAGTTATGAATTTGCTTTTTAATCACATCATCGTCCAAAATATTCAGATTCCCCACCGCTTTATTATTAATTAAATAGTAGAGAAAAAAATTTCGATTTAGTTTAATTACTTCTAACACCCGATAAAAGGTATGGGTTAAATCTTTCTGTTTAGTAATTTCATTTTGTAAAATAGCAATCATTTCACCCTTGATTTCATCATTAATTTCTTCCATCACCTGATAAATATCATAATAATAGGAATAAAAAGTAGAGCGATTAATTTCGGCTAATCGACATAACTCAATCACCTTAATTCTTTTATCTGGATTATCATTAATCATTAACAGATAGGTATTTTTTATATTAGTTTTGGTTTTATTAGTATCCATAGGGTCCTTTAATTACCCAACCGACATTTTGCAAAATAATGTTGGTTGTTACTGGTAAATACGTAATTTATTATGAATTTAGCATCTTAATTATGCATTCACATCATCCATGTTACTTGAAAAAAATAGGAAAAGCAGTTCATATGCAAAAAATTTTATCCATCATCCTTAATGATTCTAAATATTCAAAATTGATAGCAAACAGACATGACCTAGTCTTTGCTTCCAGCACCATCTCAACGTTTTTCAATTTTTTATTAGTAGTAATCAAATTTATCATTGGGTTCACCTATCACTCCGTTTGGCTGCTAGGATTTGGATCGTATTACTTGGTAATGTTAATCTCCAGAATCTGGTTATCCTATCGCTATCTCAAACTCAGAAACCAGCAAACATTAGATTCTCTCCACTTTAAGCAAAGTGAATTTTTCATTGGTGGAATCCTTTTTAGTGTCGTTGGTTTAAGTTTTTCAACTTTAGGGTTTTATATGTATCAAAATATCTTTACCCAAAAATTCAATAATAACGTTACTTATCTCATCGCTTTAATCGGGTTCTCAAAATTAATTGGCGCGATCGTTGGCTTAATTAAGTCTCGAAACTATCAAAATCCAATAATCACCCTCTTTAAAACCTTTGACTTAGCTAGCGGACTGGTTTCAATAACCTTAACTCAATATGCCATTTTAAGTATGCAAAAATCACCCGAGACTAACTACGCGACCGGTCTCTTTGGAGTCGCAATTGGATTATTTATTTTTTTAATTGGGATTGGATTTATTATTAAAAGTCAAACAAGGAGCTAAGTCTATGGAAAAGAAGGATATCATTACTTTATTTTTATGAACCATCAGCATTTTACTATTAGCACTAGGGATGTGTATATCATTAATTTCCACTTGGAATCTAGCCGCTCTTGGAATTCTGGTTGGAATCATGGGAATTATTTTCTGTGTTTTTACCATAATTAAGAAATAAGCGTAAATATTGTTAAAAAGCCATCGTAAATAATATTACGATGACTTTTACTCACGATGACCTAAACTTTGTAGATATTTACCAAAGTTTTCTTCATCCGTAATAATCCCAGTTTCCTTTTCTTCGTACCAATTAATCTTATCGTTTAAAATCTGCAAATGATGTTGTACTTCTGCAAATTGGTGCAAAAAATTCTTTTTGGTGTTTTTTAACAATTCAATTCTTTCGGGAATTGTCGCATCACCTTGTTTTCGCCAATCAATATACTTTTTTAAATCATCAATACTCATCCCCGTCCCCTTTAAGTGATTGATAAATTTAAGCCAGGATAAATCCGCTTTAGTATAGTATCGACGACCATTTTTATAACGATTAGGTTTAATTAAGCCTTCATTTTCGTAGTAACGCAGCGTTGATGAATTCATTCCCACTATTTTACTGAATTCACCAATAGTGTAGGTTGTTTCTTCAATTATTTTTTCCACCATCAATCTCCCTATCTTTTTAAATTAACTTTAACATTAAAAAAGCTAACAATCCAAGTATAAGCCTGATAAGTCGTTCAATTTGACTTAAAGCTAACTTTAAGTTGTAACGTATAAACAACATACTAAAGGAGGTAAGCAAATGGTAAAAAAACAAACTGCTGGAAGAGATATCTTAGGAAATTTTGCTCCTCAATTTGCTCAACTTAATGACGACGTTTTATTTGGTGAAGTCTGGAGTAAAGAAGATCAACTATCGGCCCATGACCGTTCATTAATAACAATTGCTGCCCTAATTGCAATGGGTAACACAGAACAAATTGGAGCTCACCTCAAAATTGGTAAAGATAATGGAATTTCCAAGGAAGAGATTGTAGCAGAAATTACCCATTTAGCATTTTACGTAGGTTGGCCTAAAGCCTGGTCTACTTTTAATCGTGCTAAAGAGATTTGGAAAGAATAAGGAGAACTAAAATTATGACAAATAAACCAGTCAAACAACCCGGTGTATTTAAAACGGGAGCCAAAAATGATGCCTTTGCACAATACTTTATCGGGCAGAGTTATAATAATACATTGGTTACACCTGGTACCGACGTTAGTGTTCCAGTAAATAACGTTACTTTTGAACCAGGCTGCCGAAATAATTGGCATATCCATCATAATGGTAGTCAAATATTACTGGTAACAGGTGGTCAAGGTTGGTACCAAGAAGAAGGTAAACCAGCCCAACTTTTGAATCCAGGTGATGTAGTAGTAGCTCATGATGGAGTAAAACATTGGCATGGAGCTACCAAGGATTCTTGGTTCAGTCATTTAGCAATTACAACCGGTAAGGCGGAATGGTTAGAACCTGTCTCGGACATGTTATATAATCAATTATAATAAATTAATATGAATCGAGGAGATCCCACATGTCCACCCTTAAAGAACAAATCCTAAATCACATTAACGAAAGATATGACGTGGTTCCAGACCACCCTTTTTCTAAGTTTCCGGACTACGCAGTATTTCGACACAAAAGTAACAATAAGTGGTTTGCTTTAGTAATGAACGTTCCTTTTGAAAAACTGGATGTACAAAAAAGCGGTAACGTGGATGTCATTGATTTAAAAGTTGATTCAGAAATTAAAAGTATCTTATTACAAAAACCAGGATTCTTCCCTGCTTATCATATGAACAAGGAACACTGGATTTCACTAGCCTTAGACCAAACTATCCCCCAACAAAATCTATTTGACTTAATTGAAGATAGTTTTAATCTAACTAGTTAGCAAACTAAAAACTCAGAAGACTGTTTAACAGTTTTCTGAGTTTTTTTATTATCCAATTTGATTAGTTGGTCTTAGAACAATTTCATTAATTCCAGTGTCGGCTGGCATGTTAATGGACTGTGCAATCACCTTAGCAACTCGATCAGGTGAAATTGCAAAAGCTTTATAGAAAGCTTCCATTCCTTCTTGAACATTTTTATCAGTTACCTTACTTACCAATTCAGTGTTGATGGCACCAGGAGATACCACCGTTACGCGAACTCCAGATTTAGCGGCAGCTTCTTCTTGCCGTAGTGCCTCACTAATCATCCAAACTGCTGCTTTGGTGGCACTATAAACTCCACCGTTTGCGTGAGTATTGTGGGCTGCAACTGAAGCAATGTTAATATATTGACCCGTTTTTTGTTCTCTCATAGTGGAAAGGGAACTTTCAATTCCGTTCAAAACTCCCTTAATGTTAACGTCGATCATTGTATTCCAGTCTTTTACGCGACCTTCACTAAATGGTGATTGTGGCATTAATCCGGCTGCGTTAATCCAAACGTCAATTCTGCCAAATTCGTCCAAAGCAGTTTGGGCTAAAGCCTTAGTACTAGCTAAATCACTAACGTCAGTTACCGCATAGGTAGATTCCCCTACTTGATTAATTTCATTACTTAGTTGTTGTAGACGATCTTCACGACGAGCCCCTAACACAACTTGATTACCTTGTTCTGCTAATAACTTAGCAATTGCTGCGCCGATTCCTGATGAGGCTCCTGTAATTACAATTACCTTTTTATCCATAATTAATTCCCTCTTTCTTTTTAATTGAATTAACTATAATCCTTCAAGTTAGGTTGAAGGCAAGTAAAAACTTTCAAATTAATCCCTTGCATTAAAGTGAACTTCAAGGTGTATCTTATTTAAAAACAGAAAAGAGGTTAACTATGAAAAAGACAATTTTAAATCCCATCCTATTATTAATCACCGGTTTAGCAATTGGAATTGGTGGAGTTTTTATGTACACCAATCCTAGTCAATCAGCAAAAAATGGAGGAAAAACAGTGACAACTAATCTAAAATATACCAATCCCAAAAATACTCATAAATCCGGCAAAAAAATTTTTATTAATGCCAGTCAAAACAACAACGGCAATACTTCCCAAATGGCTAAGGAGATGTTTGGTAATCAATCATACGAACAAATTAATTTAGCTGACTACAATATTCCCCAAGTTGGTCAAGGTGATGGTGACTTTCCAGAAATTTATAATAAACTAAAAGGTGCCAAAACCATTGTGATTGGAACTCCCGTTTACTGGTCCAACATTTCTGGATATCTAAAAACCTTTATTGATCACATGAATATCAATGATGACATTAAAAATGCTGATTTATATGTGATTGTGCAAGGAATGGATTCAAATCAAGATGCTGCTAAACAATCAGCTTACAGTAGTTTAAATAGAATTTCTTATCGTTTTGGGTTAAACTTTGTAGGAATCGCATCTAATGATAGCGAAGTTAAAACTCTCAAAAAGAAAATGTTAGGGATGTAAACATGAAAATTGAAGCAGTCAGTAAAGAATTTGATATTCCCAAAGCAACCCTTAGATACTGGGAATCACTAGGATTACTGCCACCAATTCAAAGAGACAAAAGTGGTTATCGGTTTTATTCCCACCGTGATTTAAACTGGGTCATGTACATCAAAGTTTTAAGAAAAGCGGGAATGTCAATCGAAAAATTAAAACACTATATTACTTTGTATCGCGACCCCACTAGTACTAGGGCGGAAAGTAAAGAACTTCTAATCCAACAACAAGTTGAATTACGCGATAAAATTTATGAAATCAATAAAACATTAAATTATTTATCTTATAAAGTTGATAACTTTGATTCTCATATGATTGGTTATGAGGATGAATACCTAGCTTATAACAATCCAGATCAGGCACCTAAAGTCTAAAAAAGTTCTCATTAACGGAAATTGTTAATGAGAACTTTTTGTTTTTATATAAGCAGAGTCACCATCCACCATTACAATTAACCGCGGGTCTTTACCTAAATCATTTATCAATAACTTAAAGTTACCCAGAAAACCAATGTCATCAAAAAATCCCCCATTATTAGACATGGATAAAATTGAGATATTATCAAAATAAACTTGGGTACCTGTTTTGATCTCAATATCCGTTACTGTATAAAATATCTTGGCAATTTTAACTGGAGACTTTTGAATCATCCGTTTTACAATTTCGTTGATATTCACATTATCGCCTTACTTCTCTTTTTGCTTAAATCTTACCGCTTTTCCACAAAAAAAGAAGCCTCCCAGCTCCTTTATTTCGTTAAATAACGATTGGGTTTATTAACTTCGATTTTGGTTCCATCAAATTGTTTTTGAATGTAGTCTTGAACCTTTTTACTGTGATACAACTTAACCAACTTGCGATACTGTTCCTTATTATTACTACTATCAGCAGTTACGATAATATTGATATTATCCTTTGTCGATTGGTCAACCTGTTCATGGTAAAGGGAATCCTTCAATACGTTTAGATTACCTTCTTGTGCAATTGTATTTCCAATTAATGCTGCGGCAATCGAATTATCATCAATCACCCGTGGACCCGTGGTATCATCAATTTCCTTGAACTTGAAGTTATGCGGGTTCGTAGCAATCTCATTAACCCCTGATAAGCTGCCAAAGTTAGGTTTTAACGTAATCAATCCTGCTTTAGCTAATAACTTCAAACCTCTGGAGGTGTTAGCCGGATTGTTTGCAATGGCAATGGTAGCGCCATCCGGAATCTCACTAATTTTATGATATTTCTTGGAATAAACTCCCATGGGTTCTAAGTAAGTGGTTCCTAATAAATCCAGCTTAGCATTTTGATGTTTTTGGTTATAAGCAACTAAGTACGCATAAGATTGAAAGGCATTCACATCAACCTTTCCCTGTGCTGTTGTGGTATTTAAGGCTACTCCATCCGTATAACTTTGTACCTTCAGATGAATATTATCCTTTTTCGTTTCTGGCAACTCCGCGATGTAGTTCCAGATTTTGGCATCAGAACCAATCGTTCCCAAAGTAATCTGGTTACTGTCATGCGCCTTTGATGATTGATTATGAACGGTGTATGCACCAAGGACCGCAATCACAATCACGATGGCACTAATAATTATTTTAGTTTTTTTCTTCATCTCGTTTTCTCCTTAATTCCTAATCAAACCAACCTAGTTTTTAATGGAATCTCATTCCACCATCAATCAAGATAGATTGACCGGTAATGTAATTGGCTTGATCAGAAACAAAGAAGGAAACCACATCAGCAACGTCTTCTGGAGTAGCTGCTCGTCCCAAGGCAATTTCGTCAACCACACTTTGGCGTTGCTTTTCCGGCGTCGTGTTTTTCAACTTGGCTGTTTTAGTATCGATATAGTCACGTAGCGGAGTCAAAACAATCCCCGGATCATAGGCATTCACGGTGATATTATCTTTAGCTAACTCTTTGGCAGCAGATTGCCCTAATCCTCGAATTGCAAATTTAGAGGCCGAATAGGAACTTTGTAAGGCAGAACCTTCCACTGAAGCTAAGGAAGCAGCATTGATAATTTTGCCACCATGACCTTGTTTTTGAAATTGTTGGGCTGCTGCTTGAATTCCCCAAAAAGTACCTTTCAAATTAACATCGAACAAACGTTCTACTTTTTCTGGGTCACTGTCAACGATGCTATCGATGTAGGCAATCCCAGCATTATTAATAAAGACGTCCAATTGACCAAAATCTTGCACAACTTGAGCAACTAAAGCAAAAACTTCTTTTCGCTTTGAAACATCTAATTCATAGGCCTTGGCAACTCCCACATTATTTTGGTTAATTGCTGCCGCAACTTTTTTCGCATTCTCACCATCAATATCGGCAACCGCCACTTGATAATCTTCACTTGCTAACCGTTTTGCAATGGCAGCACCAATTCCGCGGCCACTACCGGTTACAACTGCAACTTTTGTCATGATAATTTCTCCTATCCCCAAACTTCTTGGGCAGTTTCAACTACTAATCGAATCTTATCCCACTGTTGTTGTTCCGTTAGTCGATTTCCTTCTTCAGTTGAAGCAAAACCACATTGGGTGCTTAGTGCTAAGCGGTCCAACGGCACCAATCGACTAGCCTCTTTGATACGATTCTTTAAGACTTGTTTATCTTCTAGCTCCGGCTTTTTGGAAGTAACCAAACCAATCACAACTGATTTACCAGCACTGACCTCTTGCAATGGTTGAAAATCACCTGAACGATCATCATCAAACTCTAAATAGTAGTTATCGACATTTTCTTTTCCAAATAAAGTTTTAGCTACTGGTTCATAACCACCACTAGTTGCCCAGGTTGAATCGTAGTTCCCTCGACAGACATGCGTGCTAATCGTCAAATCACTAGGTAGATTTTTGAGCGCTTCATTATTAAACTGTAAATAAAGTTTTTGGAGAGAATTGACGTCACCACGATTATCATTAAACTTGGTGCTTTGGGCATTGATAGTCCACGTACAATCATCAATCTTAATGTCTCGACAACCGGCTTCATACAAAGCAATAAATAAATCATGATAAGCTTTGCCAATATCCTGAATTAAATCTTTTTCCTCTGGATAATATTTATGCAACGCTGCTAAATTTTCTGGTCCTCGAACCAGTTCCGCATAGAGTTGCGCTGGAGAAGGAACGCTTTGTCGTGGAGTAATCTCGGGATGATTAGCAACCAATTTTTTCAAAAACTTAAAGGCTGCTAAATCAGGATGGTTGGGATTAAATTTAATCTTGCCACTTACCTGACAGGAATCATCACGGGTTTCAATCCCATTGAAGCGATAACCATGTTCTTGATGAGTATGTTCAATCCCATCGAATCCCCAAAAGGTATCTAGATGCCAGTAACTCCGGCGAAACTCACCGTCAGTTACCGTTTTAAGTCCTGCTTCAATCTCTTTTTTAACTAATTTTTCAATTTCTTGATTTTCAACTGCAATTAATTGATCTCTAGTAATTGCATGCTTTTCGTAATAGTCGTTTCGGGCTGCTTTTAGGGGTTCTGGTCTTAAGAAACTTCCGACAATATCAAAATGGGCTTTAGTGGTCATGATAATTCCTCCTATACTAGTTTTCTTTCATCTGGATCAGAACTAATTCCTTGATCAAGAATTTCTGCGGACCATTCTTTGGCGGAAAATAGGGAGTGATCCTTGAAGTTTCCACAACTGTATTTATCAGTTCCCTGGACATCTTTCCACTCAATGTTGTCTCTAATCTCAGTTAAAGCACCTTTTAACGCTTTAGCGACTGTTTCAGTATCATGTGTGCCCCAGGTAATTAGGTGAAAACCAGTACGACAACCAAATGGCGAACAGTCAATCACTCCATCCAAACGATCTCTTAGCAAACCAGCCAGAAGATGTTCAATCGTATGTAATCCCGCAGTAGGAATTGCATTTTCATTGGGTTGGACTAACCGTAAATCAAAGTTAGAAATGACATCCCCTTGCTGACCTGATTCTTGTGCAATTAGTCTTACGTATGGTGCCTTTACCTTAGTGTGATCTAGTGTGAAACTTTCTACTTTAGCCATAATTTAGTTCTCCTTTAATATTTAAATTGATTTGAATTAGTTTGCAGTTACATACGAAAAAATAAGCATAAAAAAAATCCGCTCCTAGTGTTGATTACTAGAAGCGGATTTTAATCCACGGTACCATTCCATTTCGACAATTACTTACATAATCGTCCTCACTAACGTCATTCACAACAACTAACGCGTGCAATTAATAATGGTTGCCACCCCATCAGCATTTGAATATCAATACTGCCAATTAACAGGCCATATTCGTGATTATCGATTCGATCTGCTCACATCTACCGCAGACTTTCTGAACTATCGAACAATCATTACTCTCCTGATCTTTTTGTTTATCTTTTCGTATTTAACTGTTGAATATCATTATATATAGTTCGTTTTTTAAGTCAAGGATTAAATAAAAAAAACTGCTGGAAATTTTATTTTAAAACTTCCAACAGCCTTTTGCTGACAATCTTTTGCTTAGATTGAATTCTTTTTAAATTTTTTCATCCAAACCAGAATTAATCCGATGAAAATGACGTGCATAATAATTGAAAGCCAACTAGCTTCAATCCCAAATTCATTTCCGTTAATTAGAGCATGACCAGGAATCATCTTCGAACTAAAGATAATTGAAGTTGCTTCGTTTCCAGAAACACTAGTTCCAAAAATAACCCCTTCAGTTAAGTTCCATGCTCCATGAAAAGCTCCCAATCCCCATAAACTCATTCCGGCATAACGTAAAAAGGACATCAATAATCCAAATAAAAATAGTCCTAGAAACGCTTCGGTAGTAAAGTTATCATTTGCACCATGTAAAATAGTGAAAAATAGTGAGTTAAAGAAGATTCCTAAGAAGATGTGGCGGTATTCGACAAAACGTCCCATTACATAACCACGGAATAAGACTTCTTCAGAAAGACCTTGGATAAAGTAACCAACCACAAACAACAAGAACCAACCGATATTTAAAATGTTGAAAATACCAGTAACTTTAAAACCACCCATGAAGACGGAAATTAGCCAGATTAAAGCAAAAAATCCAAATCCTAATAGCCAGCCTAAGCCTAGTTCTTTAAAAATCCGTTGATTAGCAAAATCCCAGATTTCTTTTCGTTTCCGGTAGGCAAAGTACATCGCTACAATCAAAATCAAGTCGGTAAATAATTCAATTAAAAATGAAACCCATTCCACGTGTGGAAAGCCTTGAATCATGGGCGTTGTTAGTTTAGAGATCATTCCACCCGGAACATCTGAAACAAAGCTCCACCCAATGGTTCCAATCGCCGTCATTATAATTAATAAATATGGTGCTAATTTTTTGTTCATTTAATTCTCCTAAAATATCTGATTGCTATTCGTTGATTATAACAATCATTAATTACTCTCTGTCATTAATTTAACGCCAAATCCCAACAAAAAGATCCCGGAAATTTTATTAATAACTAGTTTAACTTTGGGGTTTTGCATAACGTTTTTAACTTTGTTAAGACTCAAAACATATCCAGAAAAGATGAATCCGGTTAGGAAAACGTAGGTTAATCCGAGCGTTGAAAAATCTAGCCAGTTACCATCCGTAGTTACAAATTGCGGTAGAAAAGTTAGGAAAAAGACTGCCACTTTGGGGTTTAATAAGTTAGTTAGTAACCCTTGCAGATATAAATTCCCCTTTTTTTGCTCAGTTGTTTCCGCCACATCTTTTTGAAACAATGCTTTAATACCTAGGTACACCAGATAGGCAGCCCCCACCCATTTAATGGTGGTAAACAAAACAGCTGATTTGACTAAAATTGCCGAAAGTCCCACGACCGCAAAGGTGGTATGAATCACCAAAGCACTTAAACAGCCTAGTAAGGTCTTAAAGCCGCTCACCTGACCTCCAGCAATGGTATTCTTGGTCAACAAGATATAATCCGGACCGGGTACCAAAATCAATAGGGTTGCTAGTAAAACAAAAGTTGGGTAGTTATGCATCATGACCTCCTGAATAACATAAAAATAAAGTGAAGTTACCTAATGATAACTTCACTATATCTAGTTCAAAAACGTTAATTTAATTCATTGTAAATTGATTCTATTATAAAAGCAATGAACCTAATTAAATGAGCGCCGTTAAACTACGTAATTCACTTTTACAATTAACATAAATGTCAGTTTTTAGATTCTGTCGATGGCAATAACCAAAGCAAAATCCCAGAGCCAGTGAAGTGCCATTCCTCCAAAAACAGAACGACAGAAACGAACACTCAAGTATAAACCACTACCAATTAGCATTGTACTTAAGGTTTGTGCAGCAGCTTGAGCAACTGGGGCTCCTGAAATAATGTTAGGTAGGTGCCAAAAACCAAACAAAATTACTGAAAATAGGTATGATTTAAATTCACTATTTTCTTGTCTAAATTGTGATAAGGCATATCCTCTAAATACTGATTCTTCGGTTAATCCAACTAGCATGGTAGCAATACATGCCATCACAATTCGGCTTAATGAATCACTATTCCAGTTGTTAAAAATATCAGTAAAGTTTTTGTAGAAATTATAGATTGCAAATAAGAGCATTGCTACCGTTATCAATCCAGCTACCCACTTTAATAAGGTGCTTTGAATTTCTGGTTGGCGTTGGTAAACCTGTTTAACCTTCCCCTTGTACACTAAATAACCAAAAAATAGAATAAAGGTGAGTCCCATGGGTGCCGTAACGTGCCAGAAAATGGTGTCGGTATTTTTGAAAAATTCATTATACCCTGCTTTAGCAAAAATATTAAAAATTGCTGATAGGCCTGTCCAAATAATTGAAAAAGCTACCGTAACAATTGCAATACTTTTAAATGAGTTACTTTTGTCCAAAAGTCTTTCCTCCTATGTATTAAATTACAGAATAACATTTACGTTAATTAAGCATTTGTCAATTATACTACGATATTTTAATATAGTACACAAAGTTTTTACTTAAAACCCAAAACATCTACTAATTCGGATATTCATAAGTGGCGTATAATAGAGCCAATTAACTTAATTTTTTGAGGAGTACGTATGACAAACCTGTATCTAATTGCCCTAATCATCATCGGGGTCATTTTAACTAATATCATTAAAATCTATATCCATAAGATTCCAGAGTCATTTTTATTAATCCTTATCGGTGCGGGGTTCTCATTTTTACCAGCCTTTCGCCATTTCACTCTGGATCCAGAATTTTTTATGCTAATAATCATTGCTCCCATCATGTTTATGGACGGGCAAAAGCAATCTTTTCATAAATTAAAAACAAACATCCGTGTAATCATCGAACTTTCCGTTAGTTTAGCAATTTTCACTGCCCTAATTGTGGGAGTGATGACCAATTACTTTGAAAAAAACTGGACGTTGGCACTCTCAATTGCCCTAGCTGCAATCGTTGTCCCTACTGATGCCGTGGCGGTAAAATCCATCACTAATGGTTTAGCAATGCCCAAGGGAGTTAACAATGCTTTAGAGCTAGAATCCCTTTTCAATGACGCCACCGGTTTAGTACTTCTAGACCTGGCGCTTTCAGTGATTAGCATTGGTAACTTCTCTTTAGTTTCCGGAATTGAGCAATTCCTCTTTGTCGCTTTAGGTGGAATCTTGGTGGGCTTCATCGCCTCCGTCATTATCGTTAGAATCAGATATAGTCTGAACCTACGATCAGTGAACGCGGCTGCCACAACCATTCCCATCAACTTGTTAACTCCGTTTTTCATCTATTTATTAGCAGAACATCTAGGAGTATCAGGAATCTTAGCGGTAGTAACTAGTGGAGTCGCTCATAACTGGGAAAATAATCGTTTGAAGTTAAATTCAACTGAAATCCAGTTAACTACCCATACTATTTGGGAAACCATCACCACCATTTTAAATGAAGTGGTGTTCTTAATTCTGGGACTTTCCCTTCCAGCAGTTATTAATCAAATGGTTAAAATTGGTTCTATTAATACATTTAAGTTAGTTATTTTAAGTATTGGAATTTACGTAGTAATGTTTACCGGTCGTTTTTGGTGGATCAAGTTGGAAAAGAACCAACATATCGAAAATCTTTTTGGTAAAAACAACCAACAAGAAAGAAGCTTTAACGCACGTATCTTTGGAATCAGTGGTGTTCACGGAACCATCACGTTAGCCATGGCCTTTTCCCTTCCACAAACTATCAATAACCAGCCCTTTCCCTATCGTAATGAATTAATTATCATCGCAACGTTGGTAATTTTAATTAGTTTGTTGGTCGCTGCGGTCGTGTTACCCATGATTCTTCCGAATGCTGAAAAAGGCTTTTCTGCTCAAGAAATCAATGATACTCGTGACCAAATGATTGATTACGCCATTTTGAAAAGTCAGCAAAATATCACTGACCGAAATTTACGTGAGGCAGTCATTTCTGATTTAAACTCACAAAAGACTAACACCTTCAATAATAATCAGATTACTTACTCCGACACCTATTTAACTGAACTGGGTGAGATTACAGATTTCGTCAGTTCGTATACTCACAGTGACGAAATCAATGATGAATTCGACGAAAAGATTGTGGATTTATACAACAAGATTCTGCAACGAACTCTGTTAAATTCTAATAAACGGCAACATCCGTTCAAATCATTTAGACGTCAAATTCGCAGAACTACCCACGAAATTGAATTCCACGTTAGTACGAGAACCTTCACTAAAAAACAAAAGAAGAAGTTCCGCAAACAAAGAATGGCTCAAGACCCGCAATACGCGGCTAAGGTTAATAGTTGGAATACCAATCGATTAATTATCTTAGACCTTAACGAAAAGGTAATGCGGGAAGTCGATAATTATCTAGAAACTAAAATGCAAACTAATCTAAAAAACAACGTTAATAGTAACGAGCTTTATCAAGTCCGTAAGACTTTCGACCGCTTTTTCTCAATGATGCAGCGCCAATATCACCAAAAACACGTTGAAATTGACAACTCAACGTTTGTTAAACTATTTCAGGATGAATTTGATTTCGTGCAAAATGGAGTACAAAATCAGAGCATTGCTCCAGAAATCGCTAACATCCTTTTCAATGAGATTAATCAAGCCCAATCCTTACAGTTAATGCAAAATCAACAAGAAGTTTAAAAGGAGACAGAGAAATCTGTTCCTTTTTATTTTGCTCTAAAATAAATTTCTTAAGATGTTAATTAATATGGCTTACATAAGACTATAATGAGTGCTAATATTGGTAACCAAACAATTAAAAGATTGGCAAATCTAATTTGTCGCAACACAAGGAGTTAGTATGAAAAAAGAAGTTTCAATCATTGGAGCTGGAATCGGCGGTCTTAGTGCTGCCATTGAACTACAACATAGTGGTTATGACGTAACTATATTTGAAAAAAATCACCAAGTTGGTGGGAAAATGAACCGCTTAGAGGTAGACGGTTTTAAATTTGATATGGGACCAACCATTGTAATGATGCCTGATATTTATAAAAAACCATTTATCGATACCGGGGTAAATCCTGATGACTACTTCACGATGGAACGCATTGATCCGTTTATGGATGTAAAAATCAACGACAAACAGTACGTTCTCTCCAGTGATTTAGTGGCAATTACGCAACAGTTTGAAAATGCAGACGGGATTGATATGTTAGGTTTTTTAAACTATCTATCCGACATTTATGGTAAATACTTAAACGCCAAGGATAACTTCATTTACCAAAGTTACCGCTCCTTTAAGGACTTCTTTAATGTCAAAACCCTAATCAACTCCTTCAAGCTTAAGACTTTTTCGTCCTCATTCAATGACATGAAAAAGTTCATTCCTAATCAAGAACTACAGTACTTATTGTCATTTCAAACCCTCTACATTGGCATTTCTCCCTTTAGTGGTCCCTCAATTTACAACATTATCCCAATGATTGAGCTACTTTATGGAATTTGGTACATCAAGGGTGGAATGTATGAATACGCACTAGCCTTAAAAAAACGCTTTGAGGAATTAGGTGGCAGGATCCAACTAGATAGCGAAGTTACTAGAATTGAAACTCGCAATCGAACTGCAACTGGAATCACCATCGATGGGGTTAGTTTCCCGGCGGATGCCGTCGTGGTCAACGCTGACTTCCCCTATGCCGTAGAGAATTTAATTCCCCAAAATAATCAAAAAACTTATCCTAAGAAACGGGTTAACCAAAAGCTTAAATATTCCATGTCTTGTTTGTTGCTATATTTAGGAACTGATCAAAAATACCCTAATCTAAACTTACATACCATTAAGATGGCTAGTGACTTTGAAAATAACGTTAATGAAATTGAGAATGGAAAACTTCCTAAGGATGCCTCATACTATATCTACAATCCTAGCCTAATTGACGATTCTTTTGCGCCCCAAGATAGTTCTTCACTCTACCTATTGGTACCCTTTGCCAACCTTCAAAGTAAACAATGGAGTGAAGCAGAATACTACCAATACGCTGATAAAATTATTGCTAAATTTCAAAAGGACTTTGCCATCGAAGATTTCCAAAACCATATTCAGGTAAAGAAAATTTTCACGCCCAACAACTTTGCTTCCCTTTACAATAGTAAATTTGGAACCGCCTTTGGGCTCAAACCCACATTATTACAAAGTAACTACTTTAGACCCCACAATAAATTTAAAGATCTTAATAATCTTTATTTTGCTGGGGCAAGTACTCATCCAGGTGCCGGAGTTCCCATTGTTATTACCAGTGGTGAACTGGCTGCCAACGAACTAAAAAAGGATTTTAAACTAAATGAATAAGCAAGAAACATTAATTTTCCCCATCTAGACCGCATGCAAGCAAGTGAAGAAGTAATTAAAAAGTATTCATCCACTTTTTACTTTTCCTTTTCACCACTACCCGCTTATCAAGCAGATAGTATCTATGTAATTTACGACTTCTTACGTAAACTAGATAACGCGGCTGACTCTAATGATCCAGCTACTTTTGAAAAGATGGTTGCTGGCTGGAATCGGGTCAAAAATAACCAGGCTCAAAGTGATTTAGAAAAGAATTTGAGACTCGTTTTTACTACTTTTGAACTTCCCTTTTATCTGATTGACGACATGATTAACGGCCAAAAGCATGATCTAAATCGAGAACCGATTAACTCAGCTGCTGATTTGCATGAGTATTGTTATCAGGTTGCCGGAACCGTGGGCTTACTATTAGTCCCCATCCTAACCACTAATAGAATCAATCACGCTAATCAGCAAAAAATCATCCGATTAGGAATTGCTCTACAAATGACTAACATTCTTCGAGATATTAAAGAAGATTATCAAAACGGTTTTATCTATCTGCCTACTGAATTAATGAACGAATATTCAGTTAGTGAAGCTGACTTAGCGGCTGAAACTATTTCCCCTAATTTACGTAAATTAATCATTAAGCTCAGCAATCAAACCTTAACCGCTTATGACTATAATCGTAAAGTTCTCGATTTGATTTCCAACCCCACTTCCCATACCGCTATTTCATTAGCTGTTTATGGGTACCGCGCCATCTTGAAAAAAATCAAACGGCAAGACTTTAACGTTTTCGCCAAGCGAATTTACGTTTCTAAGTTACAAAAAATGATTATCTATCTTAGAGTTAAATACGCAATGTAACTAAAAAGATCGACCACTTGGTCGATCTTTTTTTATAAGTCAGTAATTTCTGTATTTCTTTTTGAAAATCTAAGAACTGCATAATAAACAATTCCAATTGCTAGCCATGAAATTCCAATTATTTTAGCCAAGCTATCTAAGTTAATCATAACAAAGCCGATAATAATTAATCCGATTAACGGTACAATCAAATGACGCCAATAATCACTAGAGTGGTTTCTAATCATATAGTGATTGATTACCGAAATATGAATTACAATAAACGCAGTTAGCGCCCCACAGTTAACAATTTGTGAAAGCACGGAACTATTGTCCATAAAAATCAAACCAACGATTAGTGAAACTAGCGAAACTACAACAGTACTAATATATGGAGTTTTATATTTTGTATGAACTTTTGCTAATGAACTTGGTAGATTACCGTCTCTGGCCATTCCAAATAAAATTCTTGAAATTGCAGCTTGGGCCGCGAGCGCATTAGCGAATCCCCAAGAAAATATTGTAGCAATCGTGGTAGCATACATTAATGTTTTTCCACCTACTTGATATGCTACGGCATAAAAGGCCGTATCTAAATCTTTAAATGAATGCCAGTCCGGAATAATCAAAGCGGCTACCCAGGTTTGAACAATGAACAAAACTCCAACAATCATTAATGACCAAAGAATTGCCTTACCAATTGCTTTTTCCCCATCTTTAGCTTCTTCTGCCAGTGTACTAATTCCATCGAATCCTAAAAAACTTAGAACTGCCACTGAAACCGCAGTTAAAACAAAATTAATGCTAAATGCATTAGAATCATAGAGAGGTTTAAACGTAAATCCGTCTCCAACCCCATTCATTATTCCATAAATACCCACGATTAAGAAAATTGCTAAAATTAATAGTTCTAGTGCTAAGAATATTTTATTTGCCCCAGCGGTAAACTCAATTCCACGCACGTTAATAATGGTATTAATCAAAATAAAGGCAACTAACCAAATCCACGCTGGCATTCCTGGCACTAGTGATTTTAAAGAGTTGGCTGAAATAACGTACAACAAAGCCGGCACAAAGATGTAATCCAAAATAATCATCCAACCTGCCAAAAATCCCACGGTTTTGTTAATTCCTCTCTGCGCATATGCATAAACGGATCCTGCAATTGGAAATGCCTTAGCCATCTGTCCATAACTTAGCGCAGTAAAAAACATTGCAATCATCCCAATGATGTAGGTTAATGCAATCATTCCATTTGAGGCAGTAATAACTGAACCATAGATTCCAAATGGTGCAATTGGAACCATGAAGATTAGTCCATAAATAATTAAATCCTTTAAAGTTAAGGTTCTTTCCAATTCCTGTTTATACCCAAAACTTTCAAGTGTGTCTTTTTTCCCCATTTTAAATTCCTCCCGCTCAACTAATTAAATTGATTGTTTTTTAAATCCTTAAAATAGCTTCTTAAGTTGTAGAAAAAGACATCGGGATTATCAACCATATGATTATGACCACCATCAGGAGTAACCACTAATCTAGAATTAGGAATATCTTGATTCATGCGTTCTGCTGTTTTCACAGGCATTGTTTCATGATCGGCAAATGATAATAAAGTTGGAGCTGTAATTTTTTTAATTTCTTCTGAAAAGTCCCAGTCATCCAAATCGCCTTGAATAACAAATTCGTTGTCGCCTTGGAAATTGTTATAAACGGGTTTAGATTGGATATCAATCACGTGTGACATTTTTTCAGGTTGTTTCCGATTAACATACTGAGTATATAAATAGTGTATGTATTTTTGATATTGTTCGTTTTCCCAATCACCATTTTTTTCAACCGCATCCATAAAAGAATTTATTGCCGGTGAAAATTCAAAATTACGAATCTCTCTAATGTGAGCAACATAATCAGGAATATTATCAATCATACTAATAATGATTAATCCTTTTAGATGTTCACCATACTTACGAGCGTACATCATTGCCAACATCCCACCCCAGGAATGTCCAGCAAGATAAAAGTTATCATAACCCAGCTTTTTTCGAACGTTTTCAATTTCATCAATATAGTAGTCTTCCTTCAAAAACTTATCTCTAATTTCTAGATCATCCCAATCGGGAGTTTCAGAATACCAAGATCCTAATTGATCATACATAGTAACTTCAATATCTAAATCCCGAAGTTGATCACCAAATTCTTCATAAACTTCATGAGTATCTCCCGGTCCACCATGCAAACATAATAATTTATCAGTACTCCCAAAATTACTAGTATGTGACCACAATTTATAACCATTATCCAATGAAATCATCTTAGTAAAATCTTTCATTATCTAATCCTCCAATATCATTTAAATAAAATATAGTAAAACTAAAATTTTATAAATAATATCAGAGCAACAGAATAAAAGCAAACTATTTTTTTATATCCAATGAAATATATCGTTAAAAACGAACAAAAGTGGTTTCCTTCTAAAAAAAGAAACCACTTTCTTAACTATTTTATTTTTTCAAAACAATTTTTTTAGCGCCAAACATACTTTCATAATAGCTGTTTGGGAACACAAATTTTTTCAAATCATGCTCAGGAGCTAATTCCCACAGTGTTCCATAGTTAACTGAGTACTTAGTTTTACCCAGATAACTCAATTCAGGAACCGCAATGGTTTTATTTTCCCCATACTTGTTTACTGAACTTTCAATGAAGTGATAACGTTGTAAGATTGCTTCATTTGTTTTACTAGAATCAATCACGCCGTTGGTAACATTGAAAATCGTTAGTCCCGTCATAACCACTAACAAGGAATATATTAATCCATTCAGCCGTTTATTGGTAAATGAATGTGGAAGCAAAGTTATCGTTCCAATAATCATAAAAATAAAGCCCGCAAAGAAGGAACGAGTGGCCTCTGAGTTTAGTTCTGGTGAAAAAATCATGGCATAAACCATTGCCAAACCACTAATTTCCCATAACAACGCCTTTTCTAGTTTTTGGTTATTTTTAACCCAGACCAGATTAATCACCGTTAAAACTAGAAAGGCAATTAAAATCACTAATAAATATTCGAAAATAAAATGATTAACTTGAATAAAGCGAACTGCAACTCGCTCACTCAAAGTTTTATGGATAAAGTCATTATTAAAGGTCATCGCACGAACTTGGTTTCCGGGTGCTTTAATCAACATTACATATGAAACAAAGTACAAGATGATTAAACTAGCAGTTCGATAATTAAAAGTCAGTTTCTTGGTGTGCAGATAATTAAATAGGTAGTAACCTAATAGAAAGATCAGAACACCACCACCCGTCGTTTCGTTTGACCAACCGGCTACAATTGCTAAGGGAAACATTAACAACCCGACTAATCGAGGTGTCTTTTTAAGACCACGCTTCGTTAATAGGTAAATAAATAACAAATTAATCGTGGTGGTCCAAAGATAGTTCCCACTACCACTTGTCCAAAGAAAGACTTGACCAAATCCTGGCGTTAAAGCAAATAGAGCAAAAACGACGAATAAATAATTAATCAAGGCTCTTCGATTTCGTCGGATTGTAGGATTAATCAAAGCCAACATTAAAATGGTTAATGCTAAAAAGGCCAGTCCATTTAAAATTCCAAAAGCTGGACGTGGAATAACCACTAAGATTCGGGCAATTCCTTCGCCAAAAATTCTACCTGACCAGTGTTGGTATCCCCAAATTTGTGAACTAACAATTTGGCGTAAGTTCATTGGTTGGCCATCTAAGACTGATCGAAAATCATCCGCCCAAATTGGAGTAGCTGCACTCCATAGAGACATTGCCAAAAAGACACACAGCATTACCACATAGATGAATTTTTCACTTATATTCTTTTTCATTTAACTTCCTCAAAGGTTCATTTCTTAATGAACTTTAATTTCAAAATAATCAAAAAAACGTTTAAGCTTATTAAATTTTTAATAGTTTAATTCTACCATAATGATTGCCGGGCAAAGTATTGCGCCCAACTTATTTAAGGAAATCTAAACAAATCCCACGTTGCTTAACTAACTTGCCTAAAATGTTTTTTATGCTATATTTGTACATATGTAAAATTTATTAAAACTAAATATTATTTTGCATACAGAATATAATACATAAGGAGTAATCCATACAAAAAAATATCTCTAAATCGATTCCAGCAGTTGCAATCACTACTATTCTATTGTCAATCTTATGGACCGGTTTATCAAGAATCTTCTATTCAATCGAACCCGTCGGCTATGACGCCTTCTTTGCTACCACCTCAACTATTTTTTGGCACGCAATTTTACCGATGACCGTAACCTTTATCGTTTTTATCGGTCTAATGATTAAATGGGGAAAAGTTAAACAAATCTATTCTCAAAATCGATTAAGTTTTGGCAACGGCATCTACAAATGGTTTGGTTACTTAGTGATTGTCGGAATGGCAATTTTTATCATTAGTAACTTTGATACGAACTTCAACAGCATTCCTAATCATTTTAGTAAAGCTGCAATTCAACGAGTTTTCGTTTCTCTAATTGCCACTGCAGTCGTAGCTGTGCTAGAAGAAAGTGTTTTTCGGGGATTTGTCCTTACCGAAGTTCGGAAAAATCATAGCGAACTAACCGCTTTTATCACTTCCAGTGTTCTCTTTGGCCTCTGGCATTTACCCAACCTTTTAAACGGGGGCGATTTGATAACCACCCTAGCTCAAGTAATCTTTACCATGTTTTTAGGAAGTACTTTATATGTAAGTTTAAGAACTACCAAGAGTATCTCAGTCCCCATGGTTATTCATTGCTTATGGGACTTTGTGTTAGTAATTGCATAATCAAAAATAAAAACGTTGATAACTTTTAAGGAGCTGAATTCCTTATCATTTATCAACGTTTTTTAAATTTAACTAAAATCATTCTTAAATTACCGGTAAGTTAAATAAATCTGAATAAATTAGTAATATAATCAAGACCAACCATTCTAATTATAAATTAGCTCTTTTCTATCAAAGGAGAATCCAAATTGAAATCATTACTAAAAACCATTCTAATTATTACCTTAATCCTTTTAGGTTTTAACTGGTATCAGACTCACCCCGTGGAGAGCCAAACCATTACCAGTAACTTAAGTAATTACGTTTCTACCCTATTAGGTAATCACTCCCAAAACACTACCACTGCGACTGCTAATGATCAGGGAAAGCGGGAAAGTGCATCAGCTAACGAAACTCCGATTGAATCAATCGTCCAAGGAACTAGCCTAAATAAAACCTATTATTATGAGTTCAACAAAAATATGCCGCAGGCTGCTCGTGCAGCTTTTGAAAATGCCATCCAGACTTATAATGCTACCGGAATTGTGAAATTAGTTCCTGGTACTGGAACTAAGCAACAAAACACCATTAAATTTTCTATTTATAATAAACAAATTCAAAATTTAAATCAGGGAGTGGTTGAACTTGGCTTAGGTGGTCCGGAAATCACTAAGGAAGTCCGTTTTACCGGAACGACCTACGTTAACCATGGTTCTGCAAACCTTAATGCCAACTACCCCAACCATGCCTTTACTGATTCAGTCGCAATTCATGAATTAGGTCATGCACTAGGATTAGATCACAGTCAAGATTCTACTTCAGTTATGTATCCCGTTAATCAAGGGGTAACCCAGTTATCCGATGGTGATCTGGCAGCTTTACAGGCAATTTATCCTAACTAATTTTTTCATAAAATAAACATCAGGAGACGTAAAAAATACGTCTCCTTTTTGATTTCAAAATAAAATTATTTTACTAAAACTAATTGATTTAGAATTAAAACTAGTTTTTATTAATACGAATACACCAAAAAGTAATTTTATTCTTTATTAATAAATAAAATAATATATTTATTAACTATTAAAGTAAAAAGTACTATAATAAAGTTGCATCAAATGATATTTATTAAAATAGAAAAGAGGTATTCATTATGTTATACAATCGTAATCAAATTAATAAAATAACTGATAAAAAAATAATGAAAAAAGTTAAATCTCAGTGGGTCGTCGTATCATTAGCAACCTTCATGCTTTTAGGTGGAGCTGGCTTTACAATTACAACTAACAACGTAAAAGCTGACACTGCTAACAATCAAAACAGCAGTGAACAAGCTACCCCTGCCAAGAGTGACTCATCAACTTCTCAATCAAACGGGATTACTGATCCTAACCCAGTTGATGTTAATGGTTCAAAAAATGATACAAAGGAAACGCAAAACGAAACTCCTAAAACTAACTCTTCAGTAACAACTCCTAATACTGATGTTCAAAAAAATGATGATGCTAAGCAACAAAGCTCAGCAAATAATGTGGTAACAACCCAACCAACTAAAAAAGAGCCAGAAAAAAGTAACTCTGATCAAAAGGTTGAACAACAAGATTTACAATCACGCGACCTTGGTGGTAACCAAGATAATAAATCAAACCAAACAAACAGTACATATTCAAACGATCAACAACCCAGTCAATCTGAATCAGATAAAAATGTAAAACAAAATGATTTGCAAAATCGAGATTCAGCAAATCCTGATTATTCATCATCAATATATGAATCTTGGAATCGTAAGCCAACCAAATTCGCACCAAATCAACAAACTATCGATGCTACATTTGATAAGTTAGCAAACGATAGCGCTAATATTCAATGGCAACAAGTTGACTCTAGTTATGATCCTGACCAACCCACCGTAACTAGAACTAATAACGGTATGCAACTTGACATTAATTTAGGAAAGTACAACGAAGGAACCACTAAAGCTTGGTTAGCTCCTAAATATTTTATTGTAAGGCCACGAGATGAAAATAAATCTTTAGCTGATTTAAAATTTACGGGTCTTGATAACTTAGAAAATATTAAAGTTACATATCCCAACAATAAAACCTTCAACCCCGAACACATTTACATGGTAAATAAATATTCTACGCTTACCCAAGATGCATCACAGGCATATTCGTTTATTATTCCTTTGAAATTAAGTGGTGATGCAAAAATTGATGATTTATACTTATCAAATAACTCATTTAAAATCAATGATTTACCTTCTTCCGGTTTTAGCGGTGGAATTGGTGTCGACGAAAATACTAATAAGGATATTAATTCAAATAACGCACACTATCAATTGAATTTTAATTTTAAAAACGGGCTTGCAGTTTCTTCATCTGATTTGACTTCTAGCTATGCTGAAGAAAGAGTAACTCCCCAAATTTTCAGATTTCATTTCTTAGATCAAAATACTGGTAAAGAAGTTTCTCCAACTATAACTAAAGGTGAGGGACAAGGTTATATAGATCAAGCTATAATTGACGTTCCTAATTTAACAAAGGACGGTTATATTTTTACATCAACCTATACACAAAGTTTTTATCCTAGTAAGGGTATTATCCATCCATCCCTCGACTATCCAACTTTAGACTCATATAAAACAAATATTGTTTATTATTATAGTAAAATTTCAACTTTAACGATTAATTATCAAGATCAAAACGGTAAAAGTATCTCTGATCCAACAACCATAACTGGTAATAGTGGAGACCAATATACTACTACGCCTAAAGAGATTGCTGGATACCATGTAGTGGATACTCCTAAGGAAGCAAACGGTAATTATGCATATCCTCAAGACTTGAAAATTCCTGGAAATATTACAGTAAATTACACATATGCTATAAATACCACAACTTTAAATCCCGTTGCTATTAATAACTATACTAAGCAAGAAATCCCAGGGACAAACATCCCTGCAATCACTATTACAGGAGACCATAATCAAGGAGATACTGTAGAAATTCCAACTAAGGATCTTCCAAACATTCCTGATTATGCAAAACCAGAAGGTGATACTGTAACTGTTACGATTGGGGAAAATAATACAGTTAAGGTTCCTTATACACAAACACCGTTGAAACCTGTCGCAATCGATCAAGATACGCATCAACAAATTAACAAAGAAGATCTTCCAGAAATTAAAATACCCGGTGACCACAAGGTTGGTGATGCAGTAGATATTCCAACTGACAAGCTACCAAATGTGGACGGCTACAATAAGCCTAGTGGAAACACGATAACTGTAACCATTAGTGAAAATGGTAAAGTAGAAATTCCTTACAAACAAAAGGAAACTCCACTAAACCCAGTCGCAATTGATCAAGACACCCACCAACCTATTGATGGTGTAAAAATCCCTGAAATTACAATTAAGGGCGATCACAAAACTGGTGATAAAGTAGAAATTCCTACTAAGGATTTCCCAAGTGTAGATGGATACAACCAACCTAGTGGAAACACGATCACTGTAACCATTGGTGAAAATGGTAAAGTCGAAATCCCTTACAAACAAAAGGAAACTCCACTAAACCCAGTCGCAATTGATCAAGACACTCACCAACCTATTGACGGTATAAAGATTCCTGAAATTACAGTTAAGGGTGATCACAAAACTGGTGATAAAGTCGAAATTCCTACTAAGGATTTCCCAAAGGTTCCTAGTTACCTCACTCCTCAAGGTGATAAAATCATTGTAACTATCGGCGATAATGGTAAGGTTAATATCCCTTACAGTAAAGTCAATAATGGTAATGATAAAACAACTACCACAACACCAATTGTTGTAACTCCAGTAGTCAAAGATTCTAACACCGTAATTGATACTCCTGTAACTATCACGGTTTCTGGTAATCACCAACCTGGAGATGTAGTAAAAATTCCTACCAGAAATATTCCTGAAGTACTTGGTTACGACAAACCTCAAGGTGAAAAAGTTACCGTAACGATTGGCACGAATAACACCGTTACTGTTCCCTACACACCAAAAGAAACAACTAACTCAAATACCAATGCTGCAGGTAACCAACAAAAGTTACCACAAACTGGTGAAACCAACTCAAGCTCTATCTTAGGTTTGATTGGAATCACTCTATTATCATTGTTTGGATTCCTAGGTTTTAGTAAACGTCAAAAAGACGAAAAATAATTTAACTAAATATGAAATCTAGCTAAAAAGAGACGCAGGTGCGTCTCTTTTTTGTTTGAATATTTTCTAAGTATTAAATTAAAAATAAACACTAATTGTGGAAAATTTATCAACCTTTTTGATAAAACATTATTATTTTGTGTGGTAAAATACAATTGTTGTATAAAATAGTTTACAAAAATAAAAAGGAAATTTAATTATGCTATATAATCACAATCAACTAAACAAACAAAACGAGAAGAAAACACTGCGGAAAGTTAAGAAACAATGGATCGTCGTTTCATTGGCATCCTTTGCTTTTATCGGCAGTATGTATGGATTAACGACTAACTTTTCAGTTCAAGCTGATCAAACCCAACCAGCAACTGAATTAAGTAATCAGAAGCCACAGAATGATAATAATCAAAACAATCCCAGCTCTGAAAGTAACAATCCAACCAGCAGTAGTAATTCTGCACCAACTGCTTCAACCGAAAGCAGTCAACCAACTAATAGTGGCACTACTAACGATAGTCATAAAGACGAACCAAAAATAACTCCTCAAGTTGTTACCAATAATGATGGTTCTACTCCTACACCAACTACTCCGGCCAAATCTGGAAATGATCAAGACAAAGACCAATTATTGAACCAAGAAATCCAACAACTTTTACATAGTAACGACCAATCTGATTCTAAAAACGATCATGAACAAACTAATTCTAATCAAGAAACCAACCAAGTGCTTTCTACCAAAATTGGAGATGGTAACTCTAGTGAACAAACTAGTGACAAGTCAGGCCAAAACGGTAACTCTAACTGGAACTATGATAATAACAGCAAAACCGTTACCTATACACCAAATGATGGAAGTAATCTAATACATCTTGATAAAGCAATTGGTGATTCTATTGATAAAGCAGACAAAAATGATAATAGTGATAAAAACCTTGTAACGCTACCAACTGATGGTGTTCCTGCCGATGTCGAACACATTGTCTTTAAATCTCAAGTTAAACTACCTCAAAATTCAACCTCATTGTTTTATGGTTTAACTAATTTACAAGACATTCAAGGCTTAGATAATGCCGATGCTTCTAAAGTAACCTCAATGTCTTTCATGTTTAAAAATGATAATAATCTTAAGAGTCTTGATCTTTCAAAATGGAATGTATCCAATGCGGACTATATGTCCAATATGTTTGAAAATGATGAGAATCTAACCTCTTTGAACCTTACTGGTTGGGATACTAGCAAGGTTATTTATACCAGTTACATGTTCGCTGGAACTAAAAATTTAACCACTCTTGAAGGAATTAATAACTTTAAAACTGATAGTCTCAAAGATATGTCAGGTATGTTTCAAGACGTAGGACTTAAAACATTAGATTTAAGTAGTTGGAATACTAACAATAGTGTAACTAGAATCAGTTGGATGTTTAACGGAGCAAAAGAATTACAAAGTATCGGATCATTAAAAAACTGGGATATTAGTAATGTAGATGATTTATCTGGAATGTTTAACGATGCCACCAGCTTAAAATCATTAGATATTAATGATTGGAAAACTGACAACGTCAAATGGTTCAACAAAGCATTTCGGAATACCAATAGTCTAGATAGCCTCGAAATTAGTAAGTGGAGCACTAAAGGACTAACCACAGATACAAATGATCAATTTAACGAAACTTTTTCCAACGCCGGAAACCACGAAAAATTTGTTTTAACTCTTAACAAAACTTTCTATCCAAATGCTCAACTTGGATCTGGTTATGAATATATTCAAGCAGTAGACGCCAACCATGGCGGAACAATCGATAACCCTAAGGGAGATCAATACACTCCAGAAAATCTTCAAAATAAGTACAGTGTTGGTGGTTCCCCAATCGTAGAAACTTATGTAATGCAAACTTTAGAAGGAATTAAAAAAGCTGCTAAAGATGCGGTTACCGCTCAGGCTGATAAAACTAGAGCAAAGATTACTAATGACCCTTACTTAACACAAACAGAAAAAGATGCTCAAATTAATGCAATTAACACTGATGAATCTAATGCTAACAATGATATTACTAACTACACATCAAATAAGACCTTTATCGAAGCCAAAAAAGCCATTGAAAAACTTCGCGACGATGCCATCAAAGAAATTGAAGAAGCATATCATCCTGGTGTAGCTCCAAGTTCCAATGGTTCTGATGCAAATTCATCCGCTTCCACTGCTGAACCTGGTTCTAGTCAAGCAAGTAACGGTTCTTCTGCCGCTAGTTCAGCCGAAAGTGCTAACTCAAATGCAAACAGTAGTGCTGCTGGTAATAGTACTGCCAGTGAAAGTTCTGCTAGTGCTAGCCACTCTAACAGTAGTGCCGCATCTAACGGAAGTTCCAGTGCTGCTGCCCCTTCCAGTGCAGGTAACAGTTCAGCTACCTCCGGATTACCAACTGCTACATCTGCAGCAAATGGTAAAATCACTGGTGCCGCTGACAATTCAGGTGTACAAGTAGACGCATCTACTGCAACAAATACAAATAATAAGAATAACTCAAATAAGAAAACTAGTCATGAATTACCACAAACTGGTGAATCTAATGGATCTATCTTAGCATCAATCGGTCTTGCACTGGTTAGCTTATTTGCAATGATTAGTTTAAGAAAACAAAATCACCATGAAAATTAATTAAATAATTGTTTTCCTCAAAAAGGGAGCTACTTTAACAGTAGCTCCCTTTTGTTTACTTAAAATTTTTATCTAACCGCTTGCATCAATTGATCCATCGTAATTACATTTTGACTGTCTGGAAGTTTAATTTCTTTTTTATCAGTATCAAATGCTTCCATATTAATCTTTTGTGTTTTATTTTCGTCGCCCTTAACTTCAATGACTAAACGATTACCTTTACTAAGCAATGATAAAGTTTTGGCATTATTTCCATAGCTAGCAAATAAGTTCTTCAAATTCGTATCTTTATCATTTACTTTAACGTCAACTTTAAGATAACCATCTTTCTCCTTAGTAACTTTGGAATTTTCAATTGCTTTGTTCAATTGATCTTTTGACTTAGCAAAATTTGCTAGGATATTAAGATTTTGTTTTTGAATTGCTTGGGTTGCCTCATCACTCTTTATGTATTTACCCTTTAGTTTTGCTTTAGCTTCATCACTAATATTTTGTCCATAATTTTCAACAATCCCAGTCGCTTCAATATAAGAAGTCTTACCATCAGAAACCATATTAGATTTCTTTCCTTGGGAAGTTACCGAAGCCATTAGTGCCTGATTATCTTTATTTTGAGTCAAAGAAATCCCGTAATCATTACTATTGATATCTACTTTCACTGCCTTAGCTTGATAAAAATTATCTAAGTTGTTGGTGAAGGCTTTTTGATCACTTTTCCCACAACTAACTAAACCTATTGATAATAATAGTAATCCCAATAACATTCCTATTTTTTTCATTTTTAACACATCCTTATCCTTTTTTAGATACTTTCATTTTACCACATTTTTTGTAAACGCTTTCATTTTTTATTACTACTTTATCCAATAAAATTAATCATTTAGCAAAATCTAAAAGTGATAATGATTAAAATCACAAACTTTGTGATATCATAAAATTGTTATATAAAATATTAGGAGGATTGCTATTATCAAAAATAAAGTTCATGATTTATTTTTCCAAGAAGGAAATTTCAAACTTAAATTATGGCAAAGTCTAGTAGCATTTATCAGTTGGATTTTGCTCATAATCCCATTCTTTTGGATTTATTTTTCTCTATTAGGAGTTAGCCACTTAGGTACGATAAATTTTTTCGCCTTTGGTCACGAAAAGCAAGCCATCTATTCGCTTGCAACCTTTTTATTAACAGCCTTAATCGTAATCATTATTCATCACGTAATAATGAGATCGTTCATTAAACGTCGGTTAAAAAAAATTACCGAAATTCCTAACCAAGAGGAAAGAATCAATCATAAAGTTATTACATATGAAAAAAAATTGGGACAGATTAATTGGCGATGAAGATTATCGACACAACGTCAAAATGTATACTGTCAAGGCCGGAGATCACCAAATCAAGGATTCGTTGGCTAGACTAAAAACAAAAGATTGGAGTAACTACTAATGACTATTTTAGGTTTTATTGTAATTATTTTAGTAAGTTATCCAATTTTAGGCGCAATGTCTTGGATAACTGGTTCAATAATTTATAACCATGAAAAAAAGAACAAGTTTAAAAAATATCCGCAAGAAAAATTTGTATCGATTTTAATTGCGGCCCGTGACGAAGAAAAAGTTATTGGAGCTACACTAGAACAACTATTGAATCATTTAAACTACACCAATTATGAGGTTTTAGTAATAAATGATGGTTCCCAAGACAATACTTTAAACATCGTAGAAAAATATGCAGAAAACCACGACAATCTTCGCATAGTTAACCTAGAGGAAAATCAGGGAAAAGCCAATGCTTTAAACATTGGCCTCGCCTTTGCTAAAGGGGACTACGTTTTAACTAACGATGCGGATAGTTTCCCAGAAGAAAATGCGTTAAAAAAATACATTAGCATTCTGAACGAACCCTATGCTGATAAAATTGGTGGCATCACTAGTAACATGGATGTGCAAAACCGAACTAAGCTAATTACCAAATCGCAAACCCTTGAATTTTCAAGTATTATTGGAGTTATCAAACGAACTCAAATGGCCATTATAGGCGGCATTTATTCCTATAGTGGTGCTAACACTTTTTACAACAAAAAGGCTCTAATTGATATCGGTCTGTTTAGAACTAATCGTGCTACCGAAGATATTAGTGCCGCTTGGGATCAACAAATTAACGGTTGGTTAGCAATTTTTGAACCTAAAATTCATTTGATTATGCAAGCCCCAGAAAATATCGTTGATTTATATCACCAAAGAAAACGTTGGTCTAAAGGTGGAATTGAAGCCTGGATTACTAACTGTGGAAAAATTTTCAGAAAGCCATTTAAGAACTGGGGCTTAACTGAATTATTTATTGATCAAACTATCAGTATTATTTGGTCTTTCTTCTTCTTAATCAACTTCATCATCTTTGCCTACTATTTCTTTCTTTTTTCATTCAATCACAATTGGGATAACCTATATACCATGATTACGATTTCAATGATTTTTGTTTGTTTTGAGTTGATCAGTGGAATTATGCAACTAATTTTTGCCATGGTTGATGATAAAGAGATTAATAGATTTCGCTATATGGTATTTAGTCCCCTATACTTACTTTTTTATTGGTTAGTAAATACTTTAACGATCATAACCAGTATTATCCCTGCCATTAACACATTTAGAGGTCATAACACCGGTAAATGGACTAGTCCAAAACGAAGTAGGATAAAAATATAACTAATTAAAGGGAGCCTCCATACGGCTTCCTTTTTATTTCAAAAAAACATTTTAATTAGTAACAAAAGTTTTATAATTTAGGTAGATATTAATACAAATATCTAAAGCCATTTTAAGAAGGAAAAGATTATGAAAAAAACTACCCTCATTGTTTCATTATTAATCGTCGTTGGTTTAGTAACTTGGGGTGCCTACGCGTTAGGACAGAATAATAACCATTCTGATGTCCCTAAATCGGACTATTCTCAAACTAAATCCAAAGAAAATACTAATAAAACAGCAACTAAAAAAACAACCAGTAATGACTCAGCAAATGCGGACAAAAACGACCAGTCCAATAAAACATCAGCCGCCACTTCAACTACAAACAATCAAGCTAGCGATTACAATGCACTACCACAAAAAATAAAACTAGCTCTCTTAGCTCATACTGCCCTTCCCAATAACTATGGTACCAATTACAGAACCCACTACTCTGTCTTTATGGGTGATAAGGATAAAATCGTAATTTATGACGACGGTGAAGGAGCTGGTGGGACAGCCGATCATACCGTGATGTATACCGATAATCACAACGGAACTTATACGGTTTCTTACATTGAATCAAGCGCTCCTTACATAGCCGCTTACAATGCTAACAACTCATACTGGAAAGCTTATAAAACCGTCTCAGAAGCTGATATGATGAATGATTACCAACAAAATAAGGATGAAATTAAATTTACTAGTGATTTAGTTGACCTTTCAAACTCTGCTAAATCATTTACATTTGTACCTACTAACCAAACATCATTGCCTAATAAATAAAGATATTTATAGATTAAAACCCCTCGTTAAAACGAGGGGTTTTTCTTTATATCCTAATCTTTAATTCCCTTAGTTAACGGAATTATTCCCATTGAAAGCACAATTCCTAGCATTCCCACAATAATTCCAGTAATCATCATGTTCCAAACCAATGTCATTACTAGTCCCATGCTAAAAATAAACACAGAAACAAATCCATATGCAATGGTAAAAAGCATTTTTCTATCCATGTTTAATAATTCCTTTCCTTCCATCTTTTGTCGTACCATCATAGTCATAATTCCACCGATTAAGCCGATAACTCCAATCACGATTCCTGGTTTCATTGCAGCCCATTGTGGAATCATTGTGAGACACATTCCTAAAGCAAAAAACAATCCACTAATTGTGCCTAAAAACATTGTTACAACATTTTTTTCTCATAAATATTTCTCCATCTAATAAATTTATTGAGTTAAACATCTTTATATTTGACTGAACGTTCAATTAATTATATTATTTATGCATGGGAAAAAATAAAAATTTTAATGTAGAAGAAACTGTGAAAAAAATTGGATATCTTTTTTTACAAAATGGATATAATGGTACCTCGATTGGAGATATCGTAAAGGAAACCGGATTACTTCGAGGAAGTCTTTACGGAACTTTTGGTAGTAAGGAGGGAATGTTTATAGCAGCTCTTAACGTTGGCTTAGAAAATGATGAATCCGAGTTAATGTGGGGATTAATTTTAGTGGCAATGCTTGAAGTAACTCCAAGAAGTACAAAAGTAAAATCAATTATCCAAAAATGGTATAAAAACCAAAATTATAAAAATATAGAGGAAAAAATTGGTGCAGAAATAATTAAGCATAGTAAACTTTCTGGACTAGATCACGAATAACTTAAGAAAGGATAACTTATAATGCAAAACAAAATTGAAATTACCGATGATTTTTTAATTGTTACTCCCCAAGGAATCAATAAGTTAGCATCTTTTAAAGATAAAATTGAAATTCCTTTAAAAAACGTTTTCGGTGCTTCCATCGACAACGAAATTTTAGATGAGTATAAGGGATTAAGAGGACCCGGAACCTC
Organism: Fructilactobacillus vespulae; assembly: GCF_047324295.1. Classification (GTDB taxonomy): domain Bacteria; phylum Bacillota; class Bacilli; order Lactobacillales; family Lactobacillaceae; genus Fructilactobacillus; species Fructilactobacillus vespulae. The sequence continues at coordinate 391,101 of NZ_CP137138.1, forward strand.
ACTACCCGGTTATTGGGCGGGAACGTTTACTAAAAATAACGAAAAAGTCTTTTTTAACATCAAAAGAGGAAATAAACCCGTCGTTATCCAATTAAAAAACGAAAAATTCGTTCGTTTAATTTTAGGCGTCGATCATCCAGAAAAAGTGGTAGATTCAATTAACGAAGTTGCTCAAAACATTTAAATCAAAGAAAAAAGCCTGGTATTTACTTATCAACATCTAAAGTAAATATCAGGCTTTATTTATAATAACTATCGTAATTTTTTATTCTAGATTAGCATGTTGGTCGCGCATGAATGATTCTGAAACACCGGCAAATTTCATGTAATCCATTGTCACTGCGTCACCAAATAACCACACTGATTGTTCGAATAAACTTCCCATGGGTTGTTTAGATGCAACTTCATTGCCAACACTGTCTTTACTTTTACCCGGCAAAATCGTTATTTGATCAGCAATATTAGCAATCGTGGACTGCTTACTAGTTGAGAGTAACCAAACTTTAGCACCGGTTTGCCGCGCCGTTTTAACCATGTTTAAAGTTCCTTGAGTTTCTCCAGAAGCGGAGGCCGCAATCAATAAATCATTTTCTTTAATTGCGGGAGTAGTCGTTTCACCAACCACATACGCTGATTTACCCATTTGAGCTAGCCGCATCGCAAATCCTTTTAGAGCTAAACCAGAGCGACCGCCTCCATACACAAAAATATTGTTAGCATTTTTTAGGTTCTCTAGTTTATCGGTTGGAATTGAAACATCGTTTTGTAGTAACTCATTTAAAATAATTTTCCACATATTGAAACCTCAAAAATTATTTAATTAATTGCTTAAATTCAGCAGCGGCTTTAGCGGGATCATCTACCGTTGAAATTCCTCCACCAACAATCAATAAGTCTGGGTTAGCTGCTTTTATTTCTTCAATGTTTTCTAATTTAATTCCACCAGCAATCGCAGTCTTAGTGTTTTTAACGTTTTGTTTGATAAGGTCAAAAGTAGCAAATGGAGTTTCCCCATTAGCTTGTAAATCGTATCCAGTATGAGTACCAATGTAGTCAGCTCCAAATGCATCAATTTCTCGAGCACGTTTAGCGACATCTTGAACCCCAATCATATCAACTAGGATTTCCTTACCTGCTTCGTGAGCTGCTTTTACAGCATCTTTAATTGATTGGTCTTCAGAAACACCTAAAATGGTGGTAATATCTGCTCCGTATTTTACGGCTTGACCTACTTCATATGAAGCAACATCCATAATTTTCAAATCAGCTAATAGGGTGATTTCTGGAAATTGCTTTCTGATTTTTGCTAATCCTTCTAAACCAAAATTAATTACTAAAGGAGTTCCATATTCAAAAATATCGATACTATCCTTGGTTTTTTCAATTAACTTAATAGCTCCATCTACATCTTCTAAATCGATTGCAAGTTGAATCTTCATAAATAATAATCTCCTTAATTTAACTTAATGTACAATGTCCCACACTATCAAAAAGATAGTGACTTAGCAACCGATTTGCTTATCAAATTAACTACCGTAGTAGTAAGGAGTGTTTTATTTGCTAAACTGACTTAACCATCTCTACGTGTGGAGTTCCCTCAAAGATAAATGGTTCCCCAGTAACTGAAAAATCATATTTTTCGTAGAACCCAACCACTTGTTCTTGAGCTTCAATTTGAATTGGTTGCTCAGGCCATTCTTTTTCACAAAGCGTTAAAATGTGTTCCATCAATTTCGATCCTAACCCACTACCCCGGACCTTAGTGGAAGTAACCACTCGCCCAAGGTAACGTAATTATCTTCGGAAAATACTCGTGCATAAGCTAATACTTCGTTTGAGTCATCAGCTTGAAAAAAGACGTGAAATGATTCCGGGTCATTTTTATCCAACTCGTGGTAAATTCGTTTTTGTTCTACCACAAAGGTATCAATTCTTAATTTTAGAAGTTGATAGAATTCTTCTGCATTGAGTTCGTTCATTTTTTTAATTTTCCACATAGGCTACTCACTCTCCTAGAAATCATGTATAATAAATTTATAGATACAGTTGCATATGCAACTGCTTTGTTGATAAATATATTAATATAGTCAGGAGCATTTTTCAAGTGGACAATACTAGTTTATTTAGATTAATTGGAACGATTTCTCGCCAAGCAACCAGAGAAGTAAACCAGCAAGTAAAGAAATATAACTTAGATAATAACCTCTTTTTATATCTTCTTAGAATCATCGAAAACCCCGGTCTAACTCAATTTGAACTGATTCAACTAGTTCAAGTCGATAAAACAACTATGAGCAGATCTTTAAAAAAATTAATCGATCGCGACTACATTCAAAAAAAGGTTAATCCCGAAAATAAAAATTTCAAAAAATTATTTCCTACCGACAAAGCCCTTACTTTACAAAAAAATATCGCAGGAATTGAAAAAAATTATATTGATGAAAAATTAAAGGGATTAACCAACTCACAAAAAACAGCTTTATCTCAAATTTTATTAAACATTGAAGGGAGTAGTTTTGCCGAATAATTGCTTAAGCATTAGATTCTTATTTTTCCTAATTGGTTTGTTCCTCGTTTCTTTAGGAAACAGTTTATCGATTATTTCCTTAGCTGGAAATGGTTTGTGGACAGCCGCCTCCATTCAAATCAGTCAATTAGGTGATTTTTCCATCAAAGCCGTTTTAATTTTCATCGGAATTGCGGCCATTATTTTAAATACGATTCTGACTAAATTTAATTGGATTAAAATTCTGGGTGAATTGGTCTTTGTTTTCTTTTTTGGCAACCTAATCAACTTCTTTATTGATAAATTCCAAATCATCACCCAGTTTACTAACACTTATCCGGCTAGGATTACACTAGCTATCATTGGAATAATCATCGTTTGCATTGGAACCTCGTTTTATCAACGAGCCAATCTCTGGATGTATCCCACTGATCATTTAACGGCCATTGTTTATCATCGTTTTTTTCCAAAAAACATCAAAAAAGCCCAATTAGTTGTCTTTATGATTCCCATCGCAATTATTCTAATCACCGCACTGCCGTTAAAATCAATGCAAGGAATTCAAGTAGGAACCGTTTTCTCATTACTAATGAACGGAAAAATCATTCAGCTATCAAATAATTACTTGTTTCCCGTTTTAAAGGATAATCGTTAATTTTTAGATATAAAAAAGACTTACTCTAATTCGAAATTAGAATAAGTCCTTAAATCCAGTAGTTTAATTACTATTGGCTATGTTAATCATGATAAATTTTATTTACTTTCTCTTTTTTTACGATTAAATCCAAATACAGAAAGAAGACCAACCAAACCAATCATTACAGAACCAATGATTGATAACTTATTATTAGTTTCACCGGTTTGTGGTAATTTGTCGGATTTAGTTTGTGAATTTGTGTTAGTTGAATTTTGTGAAGTTACCTTAGTAGTGTTAGCTGAACTTGACCCACTAGGAACTGACTTAGGTGCATATGAAACATTAACTTTATTATTATCACCAATTGTTACAGCAACTTTTTCACCTTGAGGTTTATTATAACCTGGAATTTCTGGAAGATGATTTGTTGGAATTTCAACCTTGTCTCCAGTTTTATGATCACCTGGAACCGTTATTGGATCAACTGTTACACCCTTAATTGGTTGTTTAGTTTTGTCATCAATTGGGTTAGGAGTAACGACCGTTTCTTTTGGTGCATAAGGAATTTCAACCTTACCATTTTCACCAATAGTTACAGTAATCTTATCACCTTGAGGTTTATTGTAACCTGGAATTTCTGGAAAACCACTTGTTGGAATTTCAACTTTGTCTCCGGTCTTATGATCACCTGGAACCGTTATTGGATCAATTGTTACTCCTTTAATTGGTTGTTTTGTTTTATCATCAATTGGGTTAGGAGTAACGACCGTTTCTTTTGGTGCAGGGACAACTTCTTGTAATTTTTGCCGTTGAACGTTAACTTCTGGCACAGCAACCGTAATCATGTTTGGTTTAGTTGGTTCAGTTGGTTCAGCCAAATCTTTGGTACCAAATAAGTTAGAAGTGGTGATTGTCCAAGTAATTGGAAATAACGTTCCATTTTTATTAATGGTTGATTCTTCTTGAACCAATTCATTACCATCAAGAACTATTAATCCAGCACCAAATACAGAGTTAGGTGATCCAGTAATATCCCAATTATACTTTTCAAGTTCACTAGAATTAGTTGAATTTACCCAGTCATCGTGTAATTCTTGCCGTTTATTTTCATCTGCAACCCATTTCCAATTGATTGGATCATCATTTTGAATATCTGAATATAACCCATCAGCATGATTAGTAACAGAACTTCCTAAAATACTCTTACTGTGACCACCAGAAATAACTCTAACTCTTTCTTGACGGTTTTGTGACCCATTATTTAAAGACATTACCTCTGCATAACCGCCATCAAAATTTATTTGATGGTTGTCTTTATCAAAGTATGAGATTGAATGAGTTATTTTAGCTTCCCCTGCATTCTTATCAACAGCGTTATACCAGTTACCAAATGTTGGATCTTTGGCAAAACTCATGCTTCCAACATTTTCAGTACCGTAATATTTATCTACTCGTTTACCTATATTAATTACTTCACCGTTGCCATTAGTAAAAGAACCATTAATTTTAGTATACGTTATGGTTGCAATTGGATTTTGTGCAGTTGAGTTCTTACCAGCATTTGGATCAAAATGAATAAAATTATTCCAAGGAGAAGTATTAACATTTCCATTATCGTCCAGATGATTTATAGTTACTCCAGCTGGTACATCAATTTGTAACTCAGCGTCGGGACTTTCACTTAAATGAAATTTTTGAGTTACATTATTAGGATTTACGCTATCAGATGAAGCTTTTTTAGCGATTGAATCATTATATGACTTTTGATCATTGTAATCCTTTAGATCTGAATCATATTTTGCTTTTGCTTGATCATACTCAGCCTGCTTTTGTGCATTAGTTGCATCCGCAGCTGCTTTTTCATTCTTATATTGATTAGTAACAGCGTTAATGTTGTTGGCTTGTGCACTATTACTATTTTCAATTTCTGTTTTTTTATCATTAACTGTATCCGGAGTGGCAGTAACGACTTTTTCTGGTTGTTCGTTAACCTTAACTCCGTTGTTTTTTGCATTATCAACAGCTTGGTTTAAACCATTATCATTAGTCGCAACTGATTTAACCTGTTCATTACTACTTGATGAATTAGATTGACTTGCTTGCTTAGCTTGATTTTCAGCAGAACTAGCAGTTCCATTTTGCGCACTAGCGGCCGTTTGCTCCTATGTCAATAAATGGTACTTTTTTTATTAGACTGCTGTTCTAATTCTTTCGCTGTTAAACCAGTTAATATAATTATTAATTCTAATTACTAAATCTGAATAGTTATCAAATCTAGTCTGAAAAATAAATTCCCTTTTCAATAAAGAATGAAATGCTTCAATCGTTCCATTATCGTATGGATAGCCTTGTTTTGAATAAGAATGTTTAATTTTGTTATTAGTTAGAATATTTTCAAATACACCACTGGTGTATTGAGAGCCCATGTCTGAATGCAGATATTTGGGCTTTTTTTCTTTCTTTAAGGCATTAAGTAAAGTAATGACAATTAAATTAGTAGTCATTTGTTTTCCTAAATTAAAACTAATAATTTTTTTGCTTCTTTCGTCTAAGATAGTACTTAAGTAAATCCAAGCACCTGGTTTCAATTCGATATAAGTAATATCAGCACGCCAGATGTCAGTATTCAAACATGACTTTATTAAATTTTGTCTTTGATCATAATCAACATGTGTCCCTGGTTTTTTGAATCTTCGACCCATAAGTGACCTGATTTTTAATTCTTTCATTAGACGATAAACTCTTGATGTACCAATATGTATACCCAACCGCTTTAAGGCAATTGTAATTCTAATATAACCGTATGCCCTATAATTCTCTTTCCAAATACCATAAATTATGTCTTTTAAATTACTATCTTCAATGCTTCTATTACTTGGTTTGTAATTTAACCAATTATAATAAGTTGTTTTTGAAAGCCTCAAGGCTTTCAGGATTATCTTTAAGCGGTATTTCCGTGATTTCTCAGTAATAAACTTAATTGCTTGAATTCTTCCTAACGCTTTCCCAGTAATACCGCCGCTGCTTTTAAAATTTCATTTTCCTCTTTTAAATCTTTCAATTCCTTTTTCAATCTTTTAAATTCTGAAACTGATACAGTTGATCCATCAGATAATAAGATACTATCTTTGTCCTTAATCCATTTACCAATGGTAGTTTGATGAATCCCATATTCTCTTGATAATGATACTTTAGACCGATGTTCTTCCTCGTAAAGTTTAATAATATTTTGTTTTACATCTTCTGAATATTTTTGTGGCATAATAAAAGCTCCTATTCTGATTTTAATCTATGATACTAAATCTCTACTAAAATTAGTACCAAATACCAGTATAGGAGCACCCAGCAAGAACTTGCAGATAAAATAAACATTTCCAGAAAGACATTATCTGGTTGGGAAAATAATCGTAGTTCTCCTACCTTAGAATATTTAACAGATATATCTAAATATTTAAAAAAAGACATTTCGTACTTTTTATCTAAAGAAGAATCGAATAACAAAATCAATTTATTATATCTAGTACTTAATATTTTTAATATGTTACTAGTAATAGTTAACATTATAAGCTTATTCGTTGGAGTCAATGTTATTGGTTTAACTTTTATAAATACATTGATATTTTTAATACTTATCGATACCAATCAAAACGAAAAAATGAAAAGCAAGAAATCTATTATAGTAAGTAGTCTTTTCTTTACTGCTTTATTTATTTATCTAACTAGTATAGGAATTAATCAATCAATTAATATGTTTCATAAATTTTATTGGGGTGCATTTTTCGGTTATTTATTACGATCAATAACAATAACTAGTTGTTTATATCAATCAATCCAGTTTATCAGGGATTACGGTAGTAATAAGTAACATGTCTTAAGTATTACTCAATAAGCTAATCAAGAAAAAGAACCATTAAAAATAATTAATCTAATGATATTATGAATATAAATAATGTTAGGAGGTTTAATTTTGTGTTAAATAAAGTAGGGAATAAAACGGTAAAAAAACAGTTGCTTTAATAGCTTATGCTATTCTAACTTTTATAGATTTTTATATTATAATTAACACAGCTAATTTTTTTAGAATTACATTAGCTTTTGCTGGATTTATATGTCTAACTATCGGAATAATTAAAAAAATATCTGCAATAGACAAAAAGAATAGTATTTAATTAATTTAATGTATATTAATCTACTTGAAAAGATTCCAAGTTTATTTTTGGAATCTTTTATTTTACACATACATTGGTTATTTAGAATATGTATACAACATCAATTCATCAATAAAAATATTAAACACTAGAACTAAAGAAAAATTAAATACAGTATTTAATTTTTGAAAGGAATTTATTATTAATAATACTAAAATTTTAAATAACAGGCGTTTATTATTAGTTATATTAACCGCTTTTTCAACTATTATTTTAACCATATTTAATTCACCTGATGATTTAAATTCATATCAATTTTACTTTTTTCCGATATTGAACCTTTTTGGTGGTTTAATAGCTTTAGTTTCAATATATGGTTATTCATCCGTAAAAATATTATTAAAGCCTATGATCAAGGGTTCTATTAAACGAGTATTTATTGGATTTATTTTAGCTACCTTAATTAGTCTTTTTGGGGTTTCTATATACTACTTTTTTAATATAAAAATTACAGGAAATAGTCTTACTGATTATCCTCTTGATAAATCAAGTCTTTTGATACTTATACTTATGATAATTATTCAAATAACTGGTGAAGAATTAATTATGGCAGTTTTTACTTTACCAATATTAAATTATTTTAGTAATAAAAATATAAACATTAAATATTCTTGGTTATTAGCCAATTTAACAGGTTGCTTAATTTTTATGGTAATTCATTTACCTGCTTATCAATATAATGTATTTATGGTTATTATTATCGGATTTAGTCGCTATCCATTTACTATGTTATGGTTTAAAACTAAATCTTTACGTGGTGGTATTTATTCACATTTACTTTTTGATTTAATTCGTATTGTTCCTAAAATATTTATATAAAAATCTATAGTTAATATAATTTACAACACAAAAAAGAACTCTAAATTAAGAGTTCTTTTTGATTATATATCAGTTAATTAATCTGATGAAATTTATTTTTCTTTGAGTACTTGTTTAATATAGTCCGTTACAGCTAAACTGAAAAATCTCATATGTTTTTTAAGCTGATTAGGGAACCAATGCGTTTTATTATTTTGACTTGAAGTTTTCTAAATTCCAGTTCTTCATTTTCTGAACCAAGGATAACTGTGATTAATACAAATATTATCAACTAACTAAATAATATTTGTATTGACTATTTATAATAATAGCGTAATATCATTAATGAATGAATATTTAAAATATTCATTCATTAAGAGGAAAGGTAATTTATCACTATGGAAAAAAAGGAATTAATCAAAATTGCTACCGAAGTCTTTAATAAATATGGTTATAAAAATACTAAACTAACGGATATTACCAGTGCTGCCGGAATTGCTACCGGATCATTTTATAACCACTTTAATTCAAAAGAGTCTATTTTCATTGCTGTTTATGAGCAAGAGAACGAAAAATTGAGGAATGCTTTAGAAAAACAGATGCTAAATTCACCTAACTTAGTTGATGCCGTTTTAGAAATGATGGATACCATTTTAAAGAAGGAAAAAAACAATCAAATTCTAATTGCATGGTATCAACCTAAAATCGGACCAAAATTACATGAATTTTATCAAAATAAAATTAACAACGAAAACTATCATTTTTCTATCTTTATAAACGATTGGTTTCAAGCTCGAGCAGATAAATTAAATCTATCGCAAAAACAGCGAGAAAATTTCAAAGATGGAATCGCATTAATTGAAAATCTTGATAATTCAATTGGTGTTAAAGAAATGGAACAACAATATATCGTTTTAAAAAAAATGATTTCAGCTTATCTTGAAAGGTGGGTATTAAAATAATGAAAAATACAATTTTAACTTCAGTAAAGTGGGTATTATTGATTGGATTAGTCGTTGGAGCAATCTTTGGTTGCCTTTATTTGTGGGCAAGTAGCACTAATAATCGTATCAACGTTAACCACTTTAAGATTGATCATCTTGATAAGTTCACTTTTAGTTCTGATAAAAAGCAAGTTAATTTAAAATTATCAACAAGAACTGCTAACTTAAACATTACAGAAGGAAATGAATTTAAAATAGTTTTAAATGATGCAGTTAAATCTGATTACAAATTTTCAGAGCAAGAAAATAATATTAAACTAGTACAAAAGGATGCACATAGCCATCAATTAGAAATTGGGAATACCCCAACCATCAATATTCAAGTTCCTAAAAACCAAATTGACAACTATGATATTTACCAGTTAAACGGAACAATTCAGATTAAACAATTAGTTGCTAATAAAGCAACAATCCAACATGATAATGGGACGACTAACTTAACTGATTTTAGCGTTCATAATGGTGGAACTCTAAATAAAAAGAACGGCTCAACTAATTTATCCAATGTAGCAGTGGCCGGGATAAAAGCTAAAGTAGATAATGGTAATATTTCTGTTTCAGGAGATAAAAAAGGAAAAAGTTATCAAACTGGAAATACCCCATTTTTTGAAATTAATAGTGGTCAAGGACAAATAAAAATTAAATAAATAGGTTTATATAACAAATATCATGGAAATAAAACAATCGTAAATAAGTTAATCCATCATAAATCAAAAGCAAACTAATAATAAATATTAGTTTGCTTTTTTAATTTATTATCGTCTTTTCCATAACCACACAAACTTAACTAGCAAAAATACTCCTAGCAAAATCAATAAAATCTCACTGAATCCTAAAATCATTTTTTGCCAATTTATTTCATTATCAGCATCTACTTCTACTGGAATTTCACTGGTGTTCTCGGGCAGCAACTTGATATACTTTAAATTACTAATTTGTAATTGGCCAATTACTTCATTTTTCTTTAGGGGTGCCAATAGAGCTTTAAAATGACTAGTCCCGTTTAGGTTAACAAACTTCGTATGTATTTTAGGCTGATTAGGGAACCAGTACGTTTTATTATTTTGAACTTTAAATTTACTAAATTCATGCTGACCATTGGGAACTCGAACCTGTTGAATAGGCAACATCTGATCATTAATTGTTACTGGATCTAATCTTTGATCAATCTGATTAACTAGTTCCCACGATTGGTTAAACCGCTCTTCATTTTCTGAACCTAGGATAACTGTGATTAATCTTAAATCACCTTTTTTGGCAGTCCCTACAAAGTTTTCTCCAGCAGTATCACTGGTCCCTGTTTTCAAACCATCAAAGACAAAATCACCCTTAATCCCTAGTAAACCATCCGTGGTGGGATAAGTTTCTCCATCAAATACCAAGTATGGTTTAGCCGTGGTTTTTAGAATTTCAGGATACTCGGCCAATAGTTTTTGGGTAAATTGTGCGAGTGCTGCAGCCGACATCCGGTTTTCCTGTGCTGCCCCCACTTGAGGATTCATTAAAGCTGGTCCCAAACTACCATTGGATAAACCACAGGCATTGTAAAATTGTTGATCTTTAATTCCTAATTTATTGGTGGCATCGGTCATCATTTCACCAAAATCAGTGCCATCTTTAGCCAGATAATTACCAATTGCCATCGCAGAAGCATTAGCAGAACAAATTAAACTAGATTCATACAACTCTTTCAAAGTGTATGAACGACCACTTTGCAACGGAACATTGGTATACATAGAATTTTGACTCAATGCGGCAATCGCTGGACTAATTTTAACTTCATCATTCCACGAAACCTTTTTTTCCTTGATTTGTTCCAATAAAACGTAAGTAGTTACTAATTTACTGACCGAAGCAATGGGTACCTTTTGATTAGGATTTTGGGAATAAAGAATCTGACCACTTGAAGCATCAACCACCATCGCACTTCTAGCATCTACATTAAGATTTTCTAGTGGTGGTTGTTTATCATTAGCATTTACACTAACAACTGACCCCCAACATAGCAAAAACGAAAGTAAATACAAACCAAGCTTTAGCTTACTAATCTTCATGAAAAATCTCTCCCAATAATCTATCTATTTATTTAATTGTTTTCCTTTTAAAATCACTTCGTTAACCACATCAATCGTATCTTGATAGCGTTGACTGCGATTGGTATAGGCACCAGAACCACTAACAACGGTGATATATTCACGCCCCGTTTTATCTTTCATTAATCCCGTAAATGCTCCCCCTGAATTAGGAGTTGATCCGGTTTTTAACCCTTCAAAGGTTAAGTCCAAGGGATTCTTTAAGTGTGGCAATATATCTTCTTTTAGCCGAGCATATTCGGTACGTCTCATCTTTTCATCACCTGGTTCAGGATGATAATAGAGCGTTTTTTCCCCGTTTACGTATAAATTCCGAATCTCTGGATATAAGTCGATGTTCTTTTTCGCAAGAATTGCTAATTGTCGGGCTGTTGCAAGGTTTTCCGCCTTAGCGGGATCCTTTTTAATTTGATAATCAAACGCGTCTTCGTTAACCTGACCGGCAGCGTTATACCAAGTAGATCCCTTTAAATGAAGTTCTTTGGCCCACTTTTTCAAAACTTGTTGTTGGGTCATATTTTTAGGAGTTAAATAATCTGCCAATGCCAACGCGGCGTCGTTTGCTGAATTAGTATACATGGCGTTAAACAAGTCCTTCACGGAGATTGATTGTCCCTCATGCATATCTAAATGAGCATATGTATCGTTGTTTTTCTTCGACCAATCCTCTTTTTTATCAATTTGAACCTTATCGTCCCAATGAAGTTTTCCAGACTTGATGCGCTTTAAAACCTGGTAAGAGGTTAACATCTTACTTTGAGAAGCAATTCCTACTAAAGTATCACTGTCCTTTTCTCCTAAAACCTGTCCCGTTTTAGCATCGATGACAATGGCATGTTTAGTCGGAACGGTTAGTGGGATAGGCTTCACTTTTGGTTCAGGAATTTTTTTAGCAGTTTTTGCCACTTGCTGACTATTTTCGCGATGATACGTTACCCCACCCCAAATTCCAAGGGAAATCAAAATGATTGTTCCTAGTGCTACCCAGGAAATTAATCGATTTTCTTCAATTATTTTAAAAATTTTTAACTGATGAGAGGTATCTAAATGCGGATTATATTTCTTTTTACGTTTAAAACTGAACTTCATTGCAGCTAGTCTCCTTAATTAAATTAAGCCCACGAAAAATTAATTTTTTTATAATCTTAATGTTCTTATTATAGCAAAAATAACGAATAATCAAGCAAAAATAAAAACAACCCCGAAAATACCTGCACTTCTGCATAATTACTGGAGTTGTTTTTACTTTATTATAAATTTATTTTTTAATTAGATATTGATGTAGGTAGTAAACTGGAATTCCTAAAAGAGTAATTCCTAGTCCGACCATCGCCAATCCGGTTTGATTAATCACCGTAGTAATCACGATGAAGAGTCCCCCAACAATAGCAATGATGGGCACAATCGGATACCAAAGGACTTTGTAAGGACGGTCTAAGTCTGGTTCTTTTTTCCGGAGTACAAACAAGGCCAAGAAGAGGAGGCAGTTGAAAATCCACATTACGAACACCAACATGTCGGTCAAAATATCAAAGCTACCTAATAAAATCATGATAATGGCAATCGTCAAAATAAACAAACTGGCTACATAAGGGGCAGAAGCTCGATTTAATTTTTTGAAATGTTGACTAAATGGTAACAAATTATTATTGGCAAGCGCATAAGGAATTCGCGCCCCCGTCATGGTATAACCATTAATCGTTCCAAATACCGAAACCAAGATTCCAATGGTAACTAATTTACCACCAAAATCACCAAATAATTTACCAGCTACTTCAGCAGCAGTATTAGTATTACCTGCAATGGCAGCAATTGGCATGTTTTTCAAGAAGATCCAGTTTACCAATACATAGATAATCATGATGAAGGTTAATCCAAACACAACCGCCTTAGGAATATCTTTTTTGGGGTGTTTCATTTCACCGGCAATATCACCAATGTTAATCCAACCTTCATAAGCAAACATGGTTGCTAGTAATCCACCAGAGAAGGCCGTTAACATATTAGTGTTATCAGTTGGTTGAATCGGAATAAAGGTTACATCCACGTGACCTGGAATTAACAAACCTACCACTACGATTACAAAAATCGGAATTAATTTAAAAATCAAAGTGGTTGATTGAACTGCCCCTCCGACTTTAGCTCCTAAAATATTTAATCCGGTAATGAACATTACCACTACGATGGCAATTGGAACCGTCATTGCCACGCTTAAATGTAGCAAGACTACTACTTGCGTTCCAAAAATAATTGATAAAGCTGCCATATTAGCAGGCACGTAGATTAACATTTCGGCCCAGCCTAGTAAGAAACCACTTAAAGGACCATAAGTATGCCGCATGTATTGCACACTTCCACCTGTTTCCGGAATTGCTGCTCCCAATTCAGCAACGGTCAATCCCCCACAAATGGTTAGGATTCCGGCAACTATCCAAGCTAATAAAGTCAAACTGACTGAGTGGGTTGCTCCAACCACACTGGCGGTTTTAAAGAAAACTCCACCACCGATTACAGTCCCCATTACTAACGCTAAGGCACTAAATGGTCCAATTGTTCGTTTTAACTTCTGCTCTTCCATTTTAAATCTCCCCTTTAATTCAAATCACTCGATAAAAAAACACCTAGTCAGAAAATTCTAACTAGGTGTTTTGTTTTTAGACTCGTAAGAACATCAACAAATTTGCCATAACCCAGTTAGAATATTTAACCAATATCTAACCAGGCAGAATAAACTAACCTTCCTAGATATAGGCTTTCCAAGAAGAGTTAGAGGATGAATTCAAATTAATCATAATTAATTTTGGCATTGTTTGTGTTCCTTTCTTTTAATTTGTTACATATGATTAAACCATTAAAGTCATTCCAGGTCAATCATTTTTTAAAATATCCCTTTTTGAACCGACAATCGGTAATTATTTGTTCAAAAAAATACACTTTAAAGAATCAACCAACATTCCAATTACCATTAAGTACATTGCCAACATGCCTTTGCCCATCATTAATAACCCTAAAGTGAAAATCCAAAGAATTACTAGGCCCCAACTAATTGTTTTTTTCATGTTTTTCCTCCTAAAATTTAAATTATTAATATTCTAAATTATAGTAACACAACTAAAATAAATGTAGTACACTAGCATTAAATAAAAGGAGGAGTAAAAGATGTCTAAAGAAAACCAAAACGTTTACGACCAATATTTTTTCAACGAATCTGCTTATGATTACCACGATGGTGGCTATGTTCCTTTAGAAGTGGCTGATGTGCCTGAATCTAAACTTGGAATCCCATCATTATTGAAGCCCGATAAGGAAACGGATACTGATGTTTGGTATACAGTGGAAGCCCAACCTGGTGAAACGCAAATTGTTCCCGGTCAAAAAACCAAAACCTGGGGTTACAACCAAAGTTTATTAGGTCAAACTATTGTTTATAAAAGCGGAAAAACCTATCACGTTACTCTAAAGAATAGTTTGCCCGAATTGACTACCTTCCACTGGCACGGTTTGGACGTTCCTGGACCATTTATTGATGGTGGTTGTCACGCACCGGTTTACCCTAACCAACCTAAAGAAATCACTTTCAAGGTTGATCAACCAGCTGCCACTACTTGGCTTCACGCTCATCCCTGTCCACTAACTGGTTGGGATGTTTGGCACGGCTTGGCTGCAATGGTTTTAGTTAAAGATCAACACGAAGCCAGCCTTCCCCTACCTAGAAATTACGGGGTCGACGATATTCCGGTAGTCTTACAAGATCGTCGTTTCGACGAAAATAACCAATGGGATTATGACCGCGACTATGATCCCGATGGTACTGCCGGTCCTACTGCCGTAATCAACGGAACTGTTAACCCCGTTTTTGATGTTACTACCCAAAAATTAAGATTACGTTTTCTTGATGGTTCTAATCGTCGTGAATGGCGTTTACACCTTAGCGATGACCTTACTATGAACCAAATTGCATCTGACGGTGGTTTGTTACCCGAAGTGGTTCAACTTAAAAAATTAATGTTAACTTGTGCAGAACGTGCGGAAGTGGTCCTTGACTTCAAGGATTACAAACCTGGAGACCAAGTAACCCTTTACTCAGATGATGTTCCTATCTTGAAATTTAACATTAAAGAGTTTGCCAAAGATGATACCAAACTTCCAGATCAACTAGCTAAGATTGAATATCCTGACGTTGACCCCGCTGCCCCTATCCACCAAGTGGTTCTTTCTGGAACTGACGAAGAAGTCGCTATGAATGGAAAGAAATTTGGAATGATGCGGATTGATGATCGCCAACAATTAGGCGTTACCGAATATTGGGATATCACTAATACTAACGATTGTTGTGGTGGAATGGTGCACCCTTATCACATGCACGGTGGTTCTTTCCAAATCGTTTCCAGAAATGGAAAGGCTCCCTATCCTAACGAAACGGGATACAAGGATACGGTCGGAGTTAACCCAGGTGAAACCGTTCGGATTAAAATGAAATTCAATTATGCCGGTGTTTTCATGTATCACTGTCACATCATCGAACACGAAGATGGTGGAATGATGGCCCAAATGCAAGTTTGGACTCCCGAAGAACCTAATAAAAAATATGCTTTAATGCCTATGGATACTTTGATGAACGCCCTTGCGGAAGAACGTCACTGTAAACCAGAAGAATTAGTCATCAGAAGTCTAGAATCATACAAAAAGATGGGAATGGATATGTGTTAATCTTCCCTAATAAAAAAGTTTCCTGAAAAATATCAGGAAACTTTTTTTATACCCAAATTTTGGTGAAAAAAAAGACCAATCCACCAGGAAAGGTCTTTATGTATGAGCAGTCAAGGACTTGAACCCCAATCTTCCGGACAAAGGATCCGGCGCTCTAACAGTTGAGCTAACCGCTCGAATTAACTAACTGTTACTAGTATATCAAAAAATAACTAAATTGCAAACAGCTGCTAATCTTTTTTCTAATTTAAGTGGTTAACTTGATGACGAACCTTCGTCCCAATTCCTTTCGGAGCGGAAAAGATAATTCGATCATCGAGTTGTAAAACTGTGGTGCCCACGGGATGAACAATGTTACCAGCTCTAAAGATTCTGGTAATGGTAACTTGATCATTAAATGGTAATTCTTGAATCTTCATTCCTACATATTGATGGTTCTTCAAAGTTACCTCATGGAGTTCCATACTATTAGATTCAATCATTTTAAAAGTTGAAGGAACTTCAATTAATTCCCGAAGCATTGCCACGTTAACAGCAAAAGTATTATAAACTTCTACCCCTAAATCAATCAATTCTTGTTCCTTAGGATTTAAAATGTTGCGATCTTCAAATCTAGCAATCACTCGTTTAACCCCATATTGTTTTGCCGTTTTTGCTAGTTGATAATTTTTTTCCGAATCCATAAAAGAAAAGACGGCAATATCGGCATCGAAAGCACCGCAATCTTTAATTTCAGTTGGATCAATTGATTTTAACAAATGAACCCGAGCCTTATTATCCAAAGTTTCATAGTTGTTTTTATCATCCGTATAGAGCCGTACGTCGTACCAATCATTATCTAATTGCTGTGAAACCGTAATGGTACTCAAATTAGCGCCAAAAATATGCAAGGTAATTGGGGTAACCACGGATTCGTTAGAAACAAATTTCTGATTAAATACCAGTGGTCCTACCACACAGGTGATAATTGCTGCTAATAAAAACGCCCCAGATTGTTGTGAAGACAACAGATGCATGTCGTTTGCCACCTTTAAAATGGCTAACACCATGGTAATGGTAGTAGAAATTAATCCCGTGCCGGCTAATGCATTTTTCTTATCAAAACGAAGCCGGAAAACGGGATAAAGCAATGCTTTTGCCAACCAGTAACTCAAAAGGAAAATAGGGATTAAAATTAGGGTTTTCGGATCAGCAATTAACTCTTTAACATTCAAACCGACCCCACTCATCATGAAGAAGATGGGAATGAAAAATCCATATCCAATTGAGTCTAACTTTTCTTTGGTACTAGGAGTGGGTTGCAATAGTTTATAAACCATTCCACCTACAAAGGCACCTAAAACGGCTTCCGAGCCCACTCCTACAGCCACTGTAGCTAGTAAAGCAATAATGAAGAAGGCCAAGCGGACATCCACCTGCGTAGTTGATTTATTGAAGCTGTCTAAATGATAGAAGAATTTCCGGAAACGGAAAAATACTAATGCAGCAACCGCAAACAAGATTAACGTTAACCATAACGACTTCGAATCAGTTCCAAAAATTGAGATGTAAATCGTTAACGCAATAATGGGAACTACTTCTCCCAGTGCTGAAATTAACAAAATCGTTTGGCCCAATGGGCTGCTTAAGATTCCCTTTTCCTTTAAGGTGGCAATCACGATTCCTAAAGAAACGGTCATAAAGAGAATGGCAGCCAACCATTGATCGCTAAAGAGTCCCGTAAATTTACAGAAGTATCCCAACGCTAATGACATGACCATAATCGTTGCATAACCATATAGTGAAAGTTTAACCGTTGAATATTTAGGTAAGTTTTTTTGTGATTTTTGTTCTAATTCTGATAGTTGCTTTCGTTTTGGTTTAAAGAGGTCAAAATCAATTTCGACCCCACTTAAAAATAGTAAAACAATTACTCCGGTACTTGATAAACCGGAAAGAACTGAGTCTACCTGAACGATATTAAATAGACTGGGACCCAGAATGATTCCAACTAAAATTTCTACTACCGCTGTCGGTAAAATAGAAATTTTGAATTTTGCTAATACCAATGGAGTAATTAAAGCTGCTAACAGAATAATTACTAATGATGTATGTGCCATACTACTCCTCTTTTTCGTTTAAAATTAACCCCGTTAATCTTAGAGAAATCTACCTTTAAACGCAACCAAAATGAACTAAAAATTATAAAAAAATTAATCCGTTCCGTTAGCTCGATTAACCGCCTGATTGATAGCGTTTCTAAAACCATTTTGGTCCAAAGCTACCACCCCTTTAATGGTGGATCCACCCGGAGAGGTTACTTGATCTTTAAGTTCAGCTGGATTTTCACCAGTTTGTAGGGCCATCTGCGCACTTCCAGCCACCATCGCTGCCGCAATTTCATAAGAAGTTTTACGATCCAATCCATTTTGGACTGCCGCATCACTCAAAGCACTTAAAAAAACATCAACAAAAGCTGGACCACAACCCGCTACGGTTCCAACAATATTCAAGTTTTCGGGTTTAACTACGATTGTTTCTCCCATGGTTTGTAAGACCTTAAGCGCCATTTTAAAATCTGCTTCCGTAGTTTCAGTGCCACTAGCAACTGCGATACAGCCAGCATTAACTTCTACGGGAATATTGGGAATCATACAAATTACTGAATTATTTGGAAAAACTTGTTTTAATTCTGCTTCTGAAACTCCTTGAACTGCGGAAACAATAACCGTTTTTTCTCCTACTTGAACCGTTGGTAGAATTTTTAAAGTTATTGGTGCTGGAGTTGCCACTATTAGTAGGTCAACATCCTTAAAATCGTTTTTATCTAACAGTTGAAATCCAATTGCTTGTTGTAAATCTAATAATTCTTGTTTAATTCGATTTCCTTTTACCAACAAATTAGTTGCAGGATATTGGTTTGCTAATCCACGAATCATCGCACTACCCATATGTCCTGCCCCAAGTATTCCAATTTTCATAAATAAACTCCTTTTTCGGTTTTCTTCCATTGTAAACTTTTTCACTCGTGTGTTACTTATTTATGACGCAAATTAATCGTTTAAGATAGCGTTTACATTTAAGCTACATCAGTACGCTTCACGTTTTTTATATTAATAACTATGTTATACTTAAACTGTATACAAATTTATTAAAGGAGTGAATGATATGCCAAATACAACCCCGACTCGAGCACTTTACATGCTCTTTGGTGGTACCGGTGACCTTGCATTACGTAAGTTATACCCAGCTATCTTTAACCTTTACAAAAAAGGTAGTTTGAGTACCCACTTCGCTTTAGTAGGTCTCTCACGTAAAGAATTAACTGATGAAGAATTCAGAGCGAAAATTATTGACTCAATTGCAGCAGAAACTGAAAATCAGGCTCAAGCCGAAGAATTTGCGAGCCACTTCTACTGGAAATCACACGATGTAACTAACCTTGATCACTATCAAGAATTAGGTAAAATCGCTGATGAATTAGACAAAAAATATGAAACTAACGGTAACCGTATTTTCTACGTTTCAATGGCTCCAAGATTCTTTGGAATCGTTGCTAAAAACTTGAAAGATCAAAACGTCCTTTCAGAAAATGGTGGTTTCAACCGTTTAGTAATCGAAAAGCCATTTGGTCGTGATTTCGCATCTGCCAAAGAACTTAACGATGATTTAACTAGTGCATTTAATGAAAACCAAATTTACAGAATTGATCACTACTTAGGTAAAGAAACTACCCAAGCAATTCCCGTACTTCGTTTTGGTAACCCTATGATTGATGCCATCTGGAACCAAAACTACATCAAAGATGTGCAAATCACCCTTGCTGAAAGTCTAGGAGTTGAAGATCGTGCCGGTTACTATGATACTGCTGGTGCCCTTCGTGATATGATTCAAAATCATACCCTTCAAATTGTTAGTTATCTAGCAATGGAACAACCTAACTCATTCATCGATACAGATATTCGTCGTGAAAAAGTTAAAGTTCTTGAAAGTATGAAAATTTACGACGAACAAGGGGTTAAAGATAACTTTGTTCGTGGACAATATGGTGCTGGAGATAACACTCCTGAATACCGCCAAGAAAATGGTGTCCCTGAAGACTCAAATAACAACACTTACGCAGCTGGTAAGATTATTTTTGATAACCCTCGTTGGGGCAAAACTCCTTTCTACATTCGTTCTGGTAAAAAGTTAGCTGATAAAACCGGTCGAATTGATATTGAGTTTAAAAAACCACTTGTTGATATCTTTGCTAAAGGTACTAACCAACCCGCTGAACTCCAATCAAACGTTCTTACTCTTTTGATTGATCCAAAGATTGGCATTAGCTTAGACATCAACACTAAAAACTCTGATCAAGGCTTCCACACTGAAACAGTGGATCTTAATTACCTTCAATCAGATGACCGTGCTGCAGAAGTTCCCCTTCCATATGAACGTCTTTTCCATGACATTCTTAAGGGTGATGGAACTTACTTTGCTAGTTGGCCAGAAGTTGCTGCTGCTTGGAAATTTATTGACCCAGTTCAAAAACTTTGGGACAACACCAAGGGCGATTTCCCTAACTACAAATCAGGTTCAATGGGACCCCAAGCTGCTGACGATTTATTAGCACGTGACGGAAACGCTTGGTACTTTCCCAACAAGTAAATAAAGCGTTTTCAAAATTTAAGCAAATCTATTTCACAATTTTAAAATACAATGATAAACTAATATTGTATTAAAGATAAAAATCATTTATGTAAAGGAAGGCATATTATGGCTGACAAAAAAGCAAATATCGGTGTAATTGGTATGGCCGTTATGGGTAAAAACCTTGCCCTTAACATTGAAAGTCGCGGTTTTACGGTTGCTGTTTACAACCGTTCATCTGCAAAGACTGAACAAGTAATGAAGGACCACAGTGACAAGAACTTGGTTCCAAGTTACGACATTAAAGAATTCGTTGAATCAATTGAAGCACCACGTACTATCTTAATGATGGTTAAAGCTGGTAAGGCAACTGATGCTGTTATCAACGAAACTCTTCCACTTCTTTCAAAGGGTGACACTCTTATCGATGGTGGTAACACTAACTTCCACGATACTATTGCCCGTAACGAAGAATTAGCAAAATCAGGAATTAACTTCATTGGTATGGGAGTTTCTGGTGGTGAACTTGGTGCCTTACAAGGTCCTTCACTTATGCCTGGTGGTCAAAAAGAAGCTTACGACCGTGTTGCTCCAATCTTAGACAAGATTGCTGCTAAAGCTGAAGATGGTAAACCATGTGTTACTTACATCGGCCCTAACGGTGCTGGTCACTACGTAAAAATGGTTCATAACGGTATCGAATACGGTGATGAAGAACTAATCGACGAAGTATTTAACATTTTAAGAAACGCTGCTGGTTACTCAGTTGACCAACTTGCTGAAATCTTCGCTGACTGGAACAAGGGTGAACTTAACAGTTACCTTATCGAAATCACTGCTGACATCTTAACTAGAAAAGATGACTTAGGTGAAGACAAGACTAAGCCTATCGTTGACATGATTCTTGACCGTGGTGCTAACAAAGGTACTGGTAAATGGTCATCAGAAGATGCCTTAGACGAAGGTGCTCCTCAATCAGTTATTACTGAATCTGTTTACGCTCGTTACGTTTCAATGCTTAAAGACGAACGTGTTGCTGCTTCTAAAGTACTTCACGGTCCTTCAGCTGCTAAACCAGAATTTGCTGGTAGCGATATCGTTGAAGACATGCGTCAAGCATTATACTTCGGTAAGATTATGAGTTACGCTCAAGGTTTCGAACAAATGCGTCTAGCTTCAGATAGCCATGACTGGGACCTTAACTACGGTGAATTAGCTCAAATCTGGCGTGAAGGTTGTATCATCCGTGCTCAATTCTTAGACGAAATTACTAAAGCCTTTGAAAAGACACCTGATCTTAACAACTTATTAATGGATCCATTCTTTGGAGACATTGCTAACAAGTACCAAGATGCTGCTCGTCGTGTTGTATCATTTGCTACTGAAGTTGGTATTCCAGTTCCATCACTTGCTGGTGCCATTTCATACTTTGATTCATACCGTGCAGAAGTTCTTCCTGCTAACTTGTTACAAGCTCAACGTGATTACTTCGGTGCTCACACTTACGAACGTACTGACCGTCCTGGAAACTTCCACTACCCATGGTACGAAGAACAATAGAAACTTTTTAAAAAGGGTCGACTATCGTCGATCTTTTTTTGTTTGGTATAATTTATATTTTTAACGCGAAAAATTAAGTTGTAAAAAATGAATCTCATGTGATGTTATTTAACATGAAATATGGTTATAATAGGCAATGAAGTATATAATTACAGGGTGAAAACAAAAATTTACGAATCAAAAAGGAGCAACAAATGTCTCAACCAAATAATAATGATAAGATGATGCGTGGTCTGAAAAACCGCCACGTGCAACTAATCGCCCTTGGTGGAACGATTGGAACTGGTTTATTTTTAGGTTCTGGTGAATCAATTTCACTAACCGGACCATCAATTTTACTAGCCTACACCATCACAGGGATTGTTTGTTTCTTCATCATGAGAGCTTTAGGAACCCTATTACTTTCAGACCTAGAAGCAAACTCGTTCATTACTCCGATTGCTAAATTCCTAGGTACCACGACTGGTTATGTAGCCGGTTGGACCTATTGGATGTGTTGGATTATCGGAGCGATTGCGGAGGTCACGGCCGCCGGAATCTACATCAATTTCTGGTTTCCAAACGTACCCTCGTGGTTAACTGGTCTAATTATTTTGGCAGTCATCTATATGATTAATATCATTAACGTGGCTGCCTATGGTGAAACCGAATTTTGGTTTGCCATGATTAAGATTGTGGCTATTGTGGCCATCATCGTTATTGGTGCTTTTCTAGTAATTATCAATTACAAAACCCCAACCGGACACGCTTCGGTTGCTAACCTTTCTAACCACAAGTTCTTTGGTAACGGTTGGCAAGGATTTGCACTATCCTTCCAAATGGTAGTGTTCTCCCTTACCGGAGTTGAAATGGTTGGAATGACTGCTGGAGAAACCAAAGATCCCGTTCATGTTATTCCAAAAGCCATTGATGCTGTTCCAATGAGAATTATATTGTTCTACATTGGAGCCTTAGCCGCAATTATGTGTGTAATCCCTTGGAATACCATTTCCCCAGATGCCAGTCCATTCGTGGAAGTGTTCAAGAACATTGGAGTTACCGGAGCCGCTGGAATTATTAACTTTGTGGTTTTAACTGCCGCTACTTCCGCATGTAATTCATCAATTTACACTACTGGTCGAATGATGTATTCAATGACTACCAAGAGTACCGGTAAATTTACTAGCAAATTAGGAGTTTTATCTAAACGTAAAATTCCACAAAATGCCATTACCTTCTCACTCTTAATCGTTGCTGCAGCAGTAATGCTAAATATCTTCATTCCTAAGGGAGTCTTCGTCTTTATCGCAAGTATCTCAACTACACTTTTCTTATTCATGTGGATGCTAATTATCTTGGCCCAAATGAAATACAGAAAACAAGTTGATGCTGCCGGTGAAGAAGACAAGTTAGTTTTCAAAATGCCACTTTATCCATTTTCTAGCTACTTTGTCTTAGTCTTCCTAGCCTTTGTTGCTATTGTCTTATTATTCAAGACTAGTTCATTGATTGCCCTAATTGGTTCTTTAATCTGGATTGGTTCACTATATCTAGTAAAAATTAATAGCAATCGCAAAGAAAAACTAAATAAATAAAAACAAAAGACTTAAGCATCGTGATTTTCACTAAATGCTTAAGTCTTTTTTGCTTACCAATCTGTTAGCACAATTTTCCCTAGTGTATGATTGGTTTCAATTAATTCAGTTGCTTTTCTCAGATTTGCCGCGTTGATTGGCGTAATGGTTTTAGTAAGGGTCGTAGTTAACTTACCCTCATCTAACCATTGGCGAACCTGTTCTAAAATTTGGTGTTGCGATTCCATATCACGTTGGAACCATGATTTGAAATACATCCACTCCCAACCAAAACGAATCATCTTGGATTTTAAGGGACTAAAATCAAGCTCTTTTCCAGAACCAGTCGTTGAAACCACGTTTCCTAGTGGTGCAATCAACTTAGTAATAATTGGCCAATATTGGTCTAAATTAGTTAATTCTAAGATGTAGTCAAAATCATTAAATCCAATTTCATGAGCTTGTTCAACTAAGTCTTTGTGATAATCCAGTACGAAGTCTGCACCTTGTTGTTTGGACCATTCCTTAGTCTTTTCGTTACCAGCAGTGGTTACCACTTGCAAATTAGCCAGATGAGCTAATTGGGTAGCAATGGATCCAACTCCCCCTCCACCATTAATAATTAAAATTGACTTTTTAGCGTTTGCTTTGTGATCTTGATAGTCAATCGCCATTTGTTCAAAAAGTGATTCCCACGCCGTTAAACTAGTTAAGGGCATGGCTGCACTTTCAGCTAAAGTTAATTTAGTAGGTGCGTGACCTACAATTCGTTCATCTACCGCTTGATATTCGCTATCACAGCCGGGACGATCATAGGCGCCGGCATAAAAAACGTGATCTCCCGGTTTAAATAGACTACAGTCATCTCCAGTTTTCACGACTGTTCCCACAGCATCATAGCCAATCACCTTGGGTTCTGCTAGTTCTTCTACCTGGGCTTTTCTCGTAAATTTATCCACGGGATTCACCGAAATCGCCTCGATCTTAACCAAAAGATCTCTAGATTGGATTGCCGGAATCTGCGTCTTGAATTCAAATAAACTGCTTTCAGATTGAATTGGTAATGCCTTTTTAAAACCAATTGCTCGCATTGTCTTTTTCATTTTAAATACTCCTTCCTCCAATTTATCCCCATCTTACTACATCTTTTTGGGTAAAAAAATAATAGCGAATCCCATTTCGGATTCGCTATTATTTTTATTTTTGTCGATTTAACTTAGAGTGACGAACTCCATAAAAGACGTAAATCAATAATCCTAGACCAAACCAGATTGCAGCAAATATCAAAGTTTCTTGATGAAGTTGGGTCATCAATCCTACTGAGAATAAGGCTGAAATGATGGGTAATACTGGATAACCCGGCATTTTAAAACCATCATGATCAATATCTTTACGTTTCCGTAATGGAAGAATTCCCAATGAAACAACCGTAAAGGCTAACAGAGTTCCCACACTAACCAAGTCGGTTAATTTATCTAGTGGAATCAAACCTCCGAAGATAGAAATAACGACGGTTGCTACTAATAAGGCTTTTCCAGGTACACCATGCTTGTTAATTTTACCTAAATCACCAGGAATTAAGTGATCACGACCAATGGCATAGATTAATCTGGAAGAAGCATACAACATTGCGTACATCATTGTGTACATTCCAATCAAAGCACCAATTGAAATAACCACGGCAATGGAGTTTTGTCCTACTTTTTGTAGAGCAAAGGCTACTGGATCGGCAACGTTTAATGCTTGATAGTTAACCATTCCAGTTAAAACAAAGGCTACTAAAGCATATAAAACAGCAGCAATAATTAAAGTTAAAATAATTCCCATTGGTAAGGTTTTGCGTGGATTCTTAACTTCCGCAGCTGAACCAGATAAAACATCAAATCCTAAAAAGGCAAAGAAAACCATTGCAGCTCCGGTTAAAATCCCTCTGAAACCAAAGGCTCCGTTAACTCTTTCTGGAATAAATGGATGGTAGTTAGCACTCTTAATGAAGAAGAACCCAATTACAATGAAGAAAACAATGATAGCTAATTTTAAGATAACTAAGAGATTTTCCGTTTTTTGGGAAGTATTCATTCCCTTTCTCAAGGTAAAGGAAATTACTAAAATAATTAAAATTGCGACCACGTTAATGTAAGTTCCATGAGCAGGATCAAAAGGTCCCGTAATTGCCGTTGGTAGTTTAATCACTGGGGCAATTAAACTATTAAAGTATGCTGACCAACCAGTTGAAACCGCGGCAACGGCTAAAAAGTATTCCAAAATCAAAGCCCAACCGACAATCCAACCAACTACTTCACCGAAAATAACATTTCCATATGAATAAGCGGATCCAGCGACTGGTAAAGTTGAGGATACTTCTCCATAAGCCATCGCAACTAAGGCACAAACAATTGCTGCTAAGAAGAAACTAATCACGATTGCAGGTCCCGCTGTGGTTGCTGCAACCGTTCCAGGCAAAATAAAAATCCCTGTTCCAATTACCGCACCAATCCCTAACCCTAACAGGTCTTTAACCGTTAAGGTTCTCTTCAAGGTCTTATCATTATCCAGATAAGCATCTAGTTTTTCTTTTTTGAAAATCCGCTGTATAAATTCCATATCTTCCTCCACTAGCTCATAAATTTTTAAAATAAAAAAGCAAATCGGTCAATTCCGATTTGCTTTAAAAGTAAAAATTAATCGCTTGGTTTCAAACATTACTTTTAAGGGCCTACCGGAACTCTGAACCGATTGACCGCAAAAAGCTTCACGTCTTTCGGTTAATTACCAAAATCCGCAAAATAATAAATTATGTTAGTTAAACTTAGATTTATCATGTTTGAAACTCCCTTTTATTTTTTATAAGTGTACTTCGTAAATAAACAGATGTCAACCGTAAATTTGCTTTTTTGTTCTTAAAAACTAATTATCTAGCTAAATATCGATCAAAATTCTTCGTTTTTTATTTGCCATAGTATTCAGCGGGTACTCGAACCAAGTCATGTTCCACTAGTTTTTCTGCGATTTGCACAGTATTAGCAGCGGCACCCTTCAATAAGTTATCTGAAACTACCCACATGTTATAACTGCCGGGGTTTTCTTGGTCTTCTCTAATTCTTCCCACAAAAGTTTGAGTTGAACCTTCAGCATTAATTGGTTGTGGATAAATTTGATTATCTGGATCATCTTGAAGTGTGATTCCAGCACCGTTTTGCATTAATTCCTTCACTTTAGCAGGAGTTAACTTACTTGAATCTTCAACTTCAAAGAAAACTGATTCCCCGTGACCAATCACTACGGGAACTCGAACACAGGTAGCGTTAACTTTAACGGCGTCTGAGTTCATATCGCCTTCCATAATCTTCTTAGTTTCGTGAACCATCTTCCATTCTTCGTGAGTAGAACCATCTTCTTCAAAAACATCAATTTGAGGGAGTAGGTTGTAAGCTAATGGATAGTGTTTCTTAGCACTCTTAACTGGGAAAATATCGGCGGTCATTTTTTCCCCATTTAGGTGTTGTTGGGCTTGGTGATCTAATTCGGCAATGGCAGTTTGACCAGCACCAGAACCAGCTTGATAAGTTGAAACAATTACTTGTTTCAAACCAGCCACATCTTCAATGGGTTTTAAAGCCACAACCATTTGAATTGTTGAACAGTTAGGGTTAGCAATAATTCCCTTGTGATCGTAAATCGCTTTTTCGTTTACTTCAGGAACGACCAAAGGAACTTCTGGGTCCATCCGGAAAGCACTAGTATTATCAACTGCAACGGCACCACGTTTTACTGCTTCTGGTAAGAATTTTTTAGAAGCAGCTCCTCCAGCTGAAGCTAACACAATGTCAACATCATCAAATGATTCTGGGGTTGCTTCTTCAACCACCACATCTTGACCGTTAAATTGTAGAACTTTTCCAGCAGAACGCTTGGAAGCCAATAACTTAACCGCCTTAACTGGGATTGATGACTTTTCTAATTGTTCGATTAAACGAGTTCCCACGGCACCAGTAGCACCTAAAATTGCAACATTATACTCTCTCATTACTAAATACCTTCCTTTATAAAACGTTTTCTAATCCAATCTCAAAACCATTAAGTTTGGCAATATTTTTAATGGCAATGTTTAGTCCATGCATAAATGATTCACGATCAAAAGAATCTTGGCGAATGGTTAACGCTTCACCTTGTCCCCCAAATAATACCTGCTCATGAGCAACATAACCAGGTAAACGAACTGCATGAACAGCAACATTATCAATATCTGCTCCCCGTGCGCCTGGATAAGTTTCCGAAGCATCTGGATACATTTGTGGATTAGCTTTACGACCCTCATTAATTAACTTAGCAGTATTAACCGCTGTTCCTGAAGGTGAATCTTTTTTATCACCATGGTGCATTTCAATTACTTCTGCATCTGGAAAATACTGAGCTGCTTGCTTGGCAAATTGCATTAATAATACTGCTGACAAACCAAAGTTAGGTACGACTAGTCCATTAGTTTGGTTTTGCTTAGCAATTTCACTTAATTCGTGAAGTTGGTCTTCTCCGATTCCACTAGTTCCAATAATTGGAACAATGTGGTGTTCTAAGGCAAACTTAACGTTAGCAAAAGCACCAGCGGGAATGGAAAAATCCACCCACACAGTTGCATCAGTTTGAATGTCTGCTAAGTTACCAAAAACTTGGCAATCAGCTGGCAAATTATACTTAGCTTTGTCATCAGCACTAGCATTAGGACTATATACTCCAACTAGGGCTAACTCAGAATCTTTTTCAATCATTTGAACGGCTTTGGTTCCCATCGATCCATGGAATCCAGAAACTAAAACTTTAATCATTAGTGGGCTCCTTTTCTCCAAGTGCAATCAATAGCTTATTTTGTTCTGCTTCATTTAAATCTAAAATTGGCAAACGACAAAGACCGACGTTTAGACCATTGCGATTCAACATAAATTTAACGGGTGATGGTGATGGATACATGAATAGTGCTTGCATCTTCGGCGTTAAGTAGCGTTGAATCTTACCTGCCTCATAAATGTCTGAATCCATGACATCGTACATTTCCCGAAGGTCCTTCATGTATAAATGAGAAGCCACGGAAATCACACCACGAGCACCCACTGACTTAGCAAATAGGGCTTGGGGATCTTCACCGGTATAAACTAAGAAATCATCCGCGGTATTTTCCACAATTTTTTCAAAGTCTTCCATTGAACCACATTGCTTAACTCCAATAATATTGGGGTATTTACTTAATTCAATTACGGTGTCAACATCCATGGTAACTCCGGTTCTACCCGGAATGTTGTAAATGATAATTGGAAGTTTACTTGCATCGGCAACGGCCTTAAAGTGCGCTTTCATACCTCGTTGGTTAGGTTTGTTATAGTAAGGTACTACAACTAGAGCTGCATTAATCCCATCAATTTCACTAACCTTTTTGGTGAAATCAATGGTGCCGGCAGTACTGTTACTACCAGTTCCGGCAATAATTGGAACCCTTCCATCTACGATTTTAACAAACTTTGCATAAAGCTCTAACTTTTCTGCTTCAGAAAGCGTTGGAGTTTCTCCGGTAGTTCCACCGATTAAAAAACCCGTTCCCCCTTCTTCAATCAAACGATTAGTTAATAATTTTAAAATAGGAAAATCAATTTGATTCCCACAGTTAAGGGGCGTTACAAGCGCCGTAATAATATCTGCTTGTTTAAACATCTTATTACTCCTTTTCAGTCATCCGGTTTTCTAAAAATCCAGTAATTGCATTAATTCCGGGCATAATTGCATCCGTATTTGGAATCAAATGACTAGAATGCAATTGGTTATCCGGATCCCCAATTCCTAACCAAAACATGGTTCCTGGAATTTTAGATAATAAATAACCAAAGTCTTCCCCAGTCATTGCTGGTTCGGTTTCTTGGAAATTAACCGTGTCGTTATTTTTCATATAATTGATAAAGTCAGCCGTTAATTTAGGATTATTTTCTACTGGTAAGTAACCACCCTGATTTAATTTCAAATCGACTTGGCAGCCATAACTAGTAGCAATTCCATCCGCCACCGCTTGGAGACGTTCATCAATGTGTTCAATCATAGTTTGAGTTAACCCACGAATGGTTCCCTTTAAGTGGGCTGAACCAGAAATTACATTTCGAATGGTTCCCGCATTAAACTGACCAAAGGTGATTACTCCACCTTCGATTGGATCAACGCTTCTTGAAACAATCGTTTGCACTTGGTTAATGAATTGGCTAGCAGCCACAATCATATCGTTAGCAAATTGTGGGTAAGCCGCGTGACCTTGAACCCCAGTAAAGTCCACGTCAACTTCGGTAGTTCCCGCAAACAAGGTTCCCATTCGACAACCAATCGTTCCCGCTGGAAGTTGAGGATTATCATGCAACCCATAAAATTCATCTGGCTGATAAGGACCCGTGAATACTTGGTCTTCATAAGCTAGCTTCCCACCATTTTCACTTTCTTCAGCTGGTTGGAAAAAGAAAACTAGATTATCACTAGGTTGGTGATTTAAAAAGTAGTGCAGCGTTCCTAAAGCCACCGTCATGTGAATATCATGACCACAAGCGTGCATTACCCCGGGATGTTTAGAAGCAAATTCTAATCCCGTTTCTTCCGGGGTAGGAAGAGCATCAATATCAGTTCGATAACCGATTGTGCGTTGCGGATCAGTTCCTTGCAAACGCACCAAAATTGCTGTGGGTAATTGCTTAGGAACTTTAATTTCAACAAAGTCTTTGCCATCACTAAATTTTTCAATTTCTTCCATTAAATAGTCGTGAGTTTGAAACTCATGCAAAGCTAACTCTGGAATTTGGTGCAAATCACGATAAATGTGTAATAAAGTTTGTTCAATGTCTGCCATGGTTTAACCTCTTAAATCATCTTCAAGTTTTGTCTTGTCACGAGTTTGTTGGTTAACATCTTTAACCTTTTTAGCAGGCATTCCAGCAACTACCGTGTAAGGGGCAACGTCTTCAGTAACCACGGCACCCGCAGCAACTACAGCACCTTCACCAACGTGAACTCCTTCAATTACAACGGCATTAGCACCAATTAAAACGTTATCGTCAATTCGAACTGGATCTGCACTAGCTGGTTCAATCACTCCAGCTAAAACGGCGCCGGCACCAATGTGAGAGTGTTTTCCCACAATGGCACGACCACCTAATACCGTTCCCATATCAATCATTGAAGCTTCACCGATTTCAGCACCAATATTGATTAAAGCTCCCATCATAATTACGGCGTTCTTACCAATCTTAACTTGGTCACGAATAATGGCACCGGGTTCGATACGCGCATCAACTTCTTTAGTGTTTAATAATGGCACTGCAGAATTACGACCATCGTTTTCAATTTCTAAATCAGTAATTAGTGCCGCATTTTCAGTTAAAACTGGTTCAACTACTTTCCAGTCTCCAAAAATAACTCCGGTATTACCATTAATGAAGGTTTTGATTTCACTAGGAAAATCAATTTTTTCAAGTTCTCCGTTAATATAAACCTTTACGTTAGTTTTCTTTTCTGCGTTTGCAATGTATTGAATGATTTCGTGGGCGTTTAATTCTGCCATGGTTAAATTCTCCTCTATTTTAATTAATTTAGTTAGTTAGTTTTAAAGTTCAAATTTACGATCTAGACGAACTAAATCAGCATCTGATTCACGTTCTACTGCAATTTGTGATTTGCCGTTTTCTACAAACACAACAGCTGGTCTAGGATTACGGTTATAGTTAGATGCCATGGAATAACCATATGCACCAGTCGCAAGCACCGCAATGATGTCTCCTGGTTTCGTAACTGGTAATTCAATATCCTTAATTAAGATATCTCCTGATTCACAGTACTTTCCGGCAATGGTAACTAATTCTTGTTCATCACTTTCAACTCGATTAGCAACTACCGCATCGTAGTCTGCACCATAGAGTGCGGGGCGAATGTTATCTCCCATTCCACCATCAACTGCTATGTACTTTCTAATTTCTGGAATTGTCTTTTCAGAACCCACGGTATAAAGGCTTAAGCCGGCAGGACCAGCAATTGATCTTCCTGGTTCAATCCAAACCGCAGGGGTCTTAATTGCTTGTCGTTTTGTTTCTGCTTGGAGCGTGGTTAAGATTTGTTGTACGAAGTCTTCTGGACGAATTGGATGGTCGGCATCCGTATACTTAATTCCAAAACCACCACCAACGTTGATAATATCAGTTGTAAAACCAAAATCAGCTTGCCAATGCTTAATCAAGTTAACTAATTTTTCGGTTTCAATCTTAAAACCATCTGTTTCAAAGATTTGGGAGCCAATGTGTGAATGAACTCCCTTAAGTTGCATGCGACTACTTGCTAACACCTTTTCCAGTGCCTCATCTGCTTGACCAGTTAAAATATCAAAACCAAACTTACTATCTTGTTGTCCGGTTTGAATAAATTCATGAGTATGAGCAGAAACTGCGGGAGAAACTCGTAACATTACGTTAGCGGTTGCATCTTGTTCTTCTAGAACTTGATTTAACAAATCAAGTTCGTGGAAATTATCTAAGATAATCATGCCGGCTTGGTGTTTAACTGCCATTTCTAGTTCAGCTAGTGATTTGTTGTTTCCATGAAAACTAACGTGATCCATTGGGAAGCCTGCTTGAATTGCCGTGTAAAGTTCACCGCCAGAGACAATGTCTACGTGAGCATCTTCTTCAGCTAATATTTGATACATAGCGATACAAGCAAAGGCTTTGCTGGCATAACTAACCGCATAATCAATTTGGTTTTCTTCAAAAACGCGTTTGAAAGCCCGAATTTGATTTCTAATCTTACTTACATCAAAAACCTGTAAGGGAGTGCCATATTGTTTAACTAAGTCGGTCGCTTTAATGCCACCAATCACTAGTTGATTATCTTGAATCTCATTCTTTTCTAACATTGGTTCAATCCTCCAAATTTTTAATTAAATAAGGTCGATTCTATAAAAAAAGGGCCTTTTTGTACGGTAAGCTCCGACAAAAAGACCCTTCTGTTATATTTTCAGAATCGAATTATACATAGCGCACCGGAAAAATTTCCGACAGTCCAAAGCATATTATGCTAAGTCCCAGTTAACTAAGCCCCATTTCACTTAGCACTTCGGCAAACAACCCTTTCGATAGTTTCTTAATTAAATGGTAACTCCACTATCTAATCTTGTTGCTCGCGACCTCTATTTAATTTTCTAAAATATAACGCAATAATCAATCAGTGTCAATTAATTTATTTTTTTAATTATTTTATTACTATAATCCTTTTTATTTCTGGCTCACTTTTTATCAGCTTTTCGTCTTGCTATCTCCGCAAATTAGTGTTAATTTCATCACAACAAAAATTTAGGAGAACAAATTATGAAAGTAGTTAAATTTGGTGGTAGCTCACTTGCCAATGCTGCTCATTTTGAACAAATTATCAAGATTATTACTAGTGATGAAGAACGTCGCGCAATCGTGGTTTCCGCACCGGGAACTCGTTTCAAAGGCGATATCAAAGTAACCGATTTATTAATTAAATATGCTGAACAAACCTTGGCTCAAGAGGATACTGCTGCAGTAGAAGCTGAAATTATTGCTCGTTATCAAGAAATTGCCGCTTACTTTTCAATTGCTGATTCCGTAA
The DNA here is from genome assembly GCF_047324295.1 of Fructilactobacillus vespulae. GTDB lineage: Bacteria > Bacillota > Bacilli > Lactobacillales > Lactobacillaceae > Fructilactobacillus > Fructilactobacillus vespulae. The sequence continues at coordinate 424,420 of NZ_CP137138.1, forward strand.
TGGAAAAGATTGCCACCGTCATCCATGGACTAAAAAGCAAATCATTTGAAAATAATGATTACTTAATGGCTGGCTTCAAAGCCCGTGGTGAATATTTGAATGCTTACTTACTAACTAACGTTTTAACCCAACTTAACCTGCCAGCCATTTTTATGGATCCCAAAGAAGTTGGCTTTTTGGTAAGTGACGTTGCCCAAGATGCCAGCGTTTTACCGAAAACCTACGCTAATTTAGCTAACTATCAAAACGAAACTAAGTTAATGATTTTCCCAGGGTTCTTTGGTTTTACTGAAAAGGGTGAAATTGCGACCTTCTCTCGTGGTGGATCAGACATTACCGGATCAATTGTTGCTCGTGGTTTAAAGGCTAGCGTTTACGAAAACTTTACGGACGTTGATGCCATTTACTCGGTTGATCCCCACATGGTTAAAAATCCCCAAAGCATTAAAATTATGACCTATCGAGAAATGCGGGAACTTTCCTACGCTGGTTTTTCTGTCTTCCACGATGAAGCCATCTTGCCAGCAATTGAAGGTCAAATTCCCATTAACGTGCGCAACACTAATCATCCCGATTTGCCGGGAACTATGATTGTGCCAGAACGTGATTTTCACCCTACTAAATTTGTGACTGGAGTGGCCAGTTCAAAACGTTTTGCCGCTCTCTACATTCACCGTTATCTTTTGAATAAAGAGGTCGGTTTTACGCTCAAATTATTACAAATTTTATATAAATACAATATTTCTTACGAACACATGCCATCCGGGATCGATGATTTAACAATTATCTTTGACCGTAAACAACTTAATGATACAATGGTTAAAGAAGTTTGTGACGAAGTTAACGACACTTTGCATCCAGACCAATTAGAATGGATTGATGACTACGCCATTATCATGGTGGTGGGTGAAGGCCTTCAGAAAAGTCCTCACACCGTTGAAAACATCATCCGTCCTTTGTCTGATAATGAGATTGAGCTCCACATGATTAATCAAGGTGCTTCTAAAATCGCTATCATGTTAGGAACTAAACAATCAGATGCTGACGCTGCCGTTAAACTCCTTTACCAACACTTCTTTGCTAATAATCAAATCGACAGTTAGGAGTCGTTCTTATGACAAAATTACTAAAAGTTCATGGTTCAGAAAATACTTTTTTCATTTTCGATATTTCAAAAATGGAAAACAAACCATCAATTGAGCAACTTTCTCAGCTCACAATTGCATTTAAAAAATCTAATAATGAAATTCTCAATGATATCGATGGGATTTTAGTAGTCGATAGCTCAAAGCATGCCGATTGTTTGGGGAAAATGACCGTTATTAATAGTGACGGAAGTATTGCCTCCATGTGTGGAAATGGTCTTCGAACTGTTACTCGTTACTTAGCAGATGAGTTTGGTAAAGATACTTTTAAAGTTGAAACACAAAAAAGTGATTTACACGTAGAACGTTCCAAAAAATTAGCCCAAAATGTTCCTGCATTCGGGGTAGAAATTGGACCCGTTCTCTTTGATAAAGCAAGTTTTCCTTTCACCAACTTAGATACTGATGAAATTCATGATCAAGTGGTCCCCCAATTAGACGATGAACTAAAATTCACTGCAATTGCCGTTCCTAATCCCCACTTAATCAGTTTTGTTTCTGATGAAGTGCTTAATTCTGACAAACTAAAAAACCTAGGAACTTACCTAAACGGTGATAACCCTTACTTTACCGACGGAGTTAACATTAATTTCGCCACTATCATTGATCAAGATGTGCTCTTTGTTAAAACCTTTGAACGTGGAGTCGGCTTCACCAATGCTTGTGGAACTGGAATGAGTTCTACCAGTTTGGCATACGCCCTAAACACCTATAAAGGTGATTTTGACAAAGTGATTACCGTTTACAATCCTGGTGGAATGGTAAAAGTTAAAGTTAAGCGAACTGGTGATCAATTCCATCTAGAACTAATCGCCAATGCTACTAACATCGGAACTTTAACTGCTCCAGAAGCTGAACTTTTAAAGCATGACTTTAGTAATATTGCTTTCGAAAAAACTAACGAAGATGCCGATTACCTTCTTTGGCAGCCTCATTAAAAAATTAAAATGACTAGTTGGAAAAATTTATACAAACAGGCATTATCGGTTTGTAATGGTCGTGACCTTTCTAATTCTGTTTATGCTGGAAGTGTGGCCGCAGCCATTTTAACTACCACTGGAAAAAGCTATCTAGGCGTTTCTGTAGACACCAAGTGTTCCCTTGGATTTTGTGCCGAACGAAATGCACTAGGTTCTTTAATTACTAATGACGATACTGATATTGTTAAATTAGTAATTGTCAGAGCTAATGGTGATTTGCTCCTACCCTGTGGTGCCTGTCGCGAACTATTAATGCAGCTAAAGCCACAAAATAACATTAAAATTCTAACCAATTTAAATCGGGAAACCACCATCTCACTAACAGAGTTGCTACCCCATTATTGGGAATAACAAAAAATCCTTACGATTAATTTCGTAAGGATTTTTTTAGGCTTTATAAACTGGATCTTGTGCGGCTTTAGCAGCCTGAACTGCTGAAGCTTTAAAATAAACGCGCAAAGCGTTGTTATACATCACATCTTCTAACTCATTTGAAGTGAAAATGTCAGTTGCTTCGAGCCAAGTGGCTAAATTATGGTATGAATTAAAGGTGGCTGACCAAGGTGAATCAGTTCCCCAAATAATTCTTTTCGCTCCCAAAATTTGCTTAGCCAACTGAACGTCTTTTTGACATTTCGGATAAGGATAATTAGTTTCGCCTTGAATATCTTGAATAGCAGAAATATCCGTATAAATATTAGTTAGCGGTTGCCATTGCTTCAAGGTGTTTTCCAACCGGTTTAAATGATTGGAATCTGGAAACGATAGATGACAAACCACAAAGTCTAATTGCGGATAACGTTGTGCCAGATTAGTGATTGCTTCTGGTTGATAGCTCATCTGTGAAAAATCACCATAGTCAACCGTAACGGTAAAACCTGGAAAATCACTTAAATAATGAAAAATTTTGGCAATGCGAGCGTCAGTATCTAGACGAAAAGGTGTCGTTTGGTGGTAACCATGCATCCCACCACCTTCGCTAATTTCAAATTTAAGCGCCCGAAAACCTAATTTTTCTACGTGGCGCTTGGTAATTTCCATGTATGACTTAGTAAATGGATCAACTGAAAAAGCTCCAATAAAACGCTCAGGATACTTTTTGATTGCTTGGTAGGAGTAATAATTTTGGTATCCATTTAAACTTCCTTGCAGAAGAACCGCTTTATCAATTTTATTATTATCCATTACTTTTAGCGCTGATGCGGCCGTAAAACTATCAGTGCCCCAGCCATCCGGAATTAATTTGATTAACGTTCCATCATCCCAAATAGCCTGACCAGCACCTACTGGAGTTAGCCGTCCTTTGCCATTAAATCCAGCAATTGAACGCACGAGATGCAAATGCCCATCAATTTTTTTCATGTTCAATCACCTCAACTAATTAACTTGGTTAACTGCTTGCCCGTCTCTTAGATAACTAACGAGGTTATGCGCAGCTTCCTTAGCAATGTTAGTCCGTGCCTCCAGCGTTCCCGTTCCCGCATGTGGGGTCATGATAACGTTGTCTAGTTGACGCAACCCATCTGAAACTTGGGGTTCTTTTTCAAACACATCTAAGCCGGCACCCGCAATTTCATGGTCTTTTAAGGCCGTAATTAAATCAGCTTCGTTAATTAAAACTCCACGAGCCGCATTGATTAAGTAAGCGGTCTTCTTCATCTCTTTAAAGACCTTCTTGGAGAAAACTCCGTTAGTTGCTGGTGTTGCAGGAGCATGAACCGTAATGACATCTGCTTCTTTTACCAAAGTATCAAAATCAACGAATTTAACGTTTAACTCTTTTTCTAACTTTTTATCCAATGGTTTTCTTTGATTATAAATAACATTCATTCCTAAAACTTGGCAGAACTTAGCGACTTCTGAACCAATTCGACCGAAACCAAAGACTCCTAGGGTTTTACCTTGAAGACTCATTCCCATGTATTCTGGTTTAGAAACATCCAGAAATTCACCGGCTCTAATGGTCTTATCGTAAAAGCCTAGTCTTCTCGTGGTTGCCAAAAGTAGCGCTAACGTCATTTCTGCCGTTGGAACACGAACGGCTGTTGGACAATTGCTAACCACAATTCCCTTTGACTTGGCATATTCAATATCGACGTGATCAAAGCCTACTCCGTTAGTCGTAATAATTTTCAAATTAGGACCGGCATCAATTAATTCTTTATCAGCTTTGGTTCCCATTACCAAAAGCCCATCAAATTCCTTTAAATGTTCTAAAACCCACGCACGAGGTTCTTTTTCTGGTGCATAAATAATTTCAAAATTATCTTCTAACTCGGTTAAACCTGCTTCGGGAATAATTCCCATTACTAAAATTTTTGCTTTTTCCATCATAAAAGCTCCTTTTTTAATTCAGTCTATTTACCGTTAATTCTATTGTTTAGCCACTTTCATGTCAATTTTATAGCTTAGTTGTAATCCACCATCAAACGGTTAATTAAATCAGCAACACTGGGACAATCTCGAATTAAATCAATTCCGGTACTAACCGATATTTCTCCATCTTTTAGGCGACCGTCTAACATGGCTGTTTTAGTTCCACCCATTTCCCGAGTTTTTGCAAACGTGGTTTTGCTTCCATTTTGAAATTCAGTAGCTAATTCATCCATCTTAGCGTTACGAACCGAACGTTGGTTGGGGGCAACTAACACCATGTAACCAACACCCGCGTCAATAATCAACTGCTTACAACTAGCCGCTGCCCGAGATTCTTTTGTTACGATAAACCGCGTTCCCAAGTAAAATCCTGCTGCCCCTAAGGCGTGGGCTGCTCGAATTCCACGTAGATCATTAATTCCTCCGGCGGCAACTACTGGAATTGAAACAGCATCTACAATTCTAGGAATCGTCGTAAACGTTCCGTTCCCTGTCGTAGGAATTACGCCACCTTCGTCGTAACCAGTCGCAATAATAATATCGGCACCTAATTTTTCTTGTAATTGGGCCTCTTGAGCAGTCGGTTCAAAACTTCTAGCAATTAAAATTGCTCCGTTTGCTTTAATTTTTTGGTAAAGATCGGCATGTGGTGATCCACTAACAATGAAAATTTTGACTCCTGCATCTAAGGCAATCTCTAATAATTTATGCGCGTAACTTTGCTCTGAATCGGCACCATTTAAGGTTAAATTATACGCAAAGGGCTTTTTCGTCAATTTTTGAGCTCTATTGATCTTGTTTTTAACTACCGTAGCAGAATCTTCCGCTAATGAATTACGGCCCGCATTCGGACCTAAAACACCCAATCCTCCCGCATTAGAAACTGCTGCCACTAACTTAGCATCCGTTAGCCAATTCATTGAAGCTTGAATAATGGGATACTTAATTTTTAAAATTTTACTTACTCGATTATCCATAATAATTCTCCTACTAAATTATTTTTAATTAGGTGAGCAGTATCTCAGACCCTTGCTTACATTTCAACTAACTCGTTTGTAATCTGAATAAAAAAGTCAATTTACTGGATATCATAAAAAATTAGATTATTCGTCTAATTTTTATAACTAAATTTAATCAAAAAATACACCAACGTTTTTAGCATATCAACTGCTAAAAACGGAGGTGTATTTTTGCTTTTTTTGTCTATTAATTGATTCTAAATAAATAACTTAAGAATCCTTATGCATTTATAAAATATACCTGTTATTTTATATTTTTTTATTTCTTCCACATAAATTTACAATAATTGAAAAAGGAATCATTGCAAAAAATGAAATTACCCATAAATTTAATAGATGATTACGCAGCCAGTATAATATTGGATGCATTTTCTTTTTCTTTTGTTCATATTGTTTATCAGAAACTAATTTACCTATTCTTTTACCAAGAGTTGATCTTATAACCACAGCAATTGATCCTCTAGCGATATGGTGATCAGTAACAGATATTTTATTTTCTGGTGCTAAATTTTTAACCTCTTTTTTAGTTAATGTTTTAACAAAAGTAGATGGCTCTTTTGAATATTCACCTGGTTTTAAGTAACTCGCTCTAAAGTAATCTTCAGGATAAGAATCAACTTTATACCTATAATTATTTTCAACAGCCAAGCGGTAAGACTCAACATCATCATTTTTATAGTTAATTATTGGCTCTTTTCCACTAACATAATCAAGCAAAACAAATGAACTAAAAGATAGCATCAATCCAAATGGTATCCATAATACCCATATCAAATAAAACTTATTTAATGATTTATTTAATTTTAAACTCTTTTTATTCATTTAAATTTACCTAAACTTAATTACTATCCCTGTATAAATAATTTCTTTATTGTGAATATATTTTTTCTTTTTGCATAATATTATTGCACACATATAATACTATTACAGCAGCACTATAAATTATAAAAATACTATATTTTTTATAAGCAAATAATTACATTGACATTTATTACTTCGTATATAATTATATTAATGTCATTAATATTAACAATTATCTTATATGTTAATATTAAAAATTAATTAGGAGAAAAAAGATGAAAAATAAAGATATAATTCTAGGACTTTTGTACGAAAAAAACCTTACAGGATATGAAATAAACGAAATATTTAAACAAATATTTAGCCATTTTTATGATGCATCATTTGGTATGATATATCCCACATTACGAAAATTATCTGATAAAGGTTTGGTTGAAAAAAAAGTTGTTGTCCAAGAAGGTAGACCTAATAAAAATGTATATATACTAACCGAAGATGGAAAGAAAGAATTTATAAATTCCCTTAACACAAAATTATTTCCAGAAGTAAGAAGATCTGATTTTTTAATGCGTATGTATTTCGGAGAACACTTTGATAATAAAAAAGTAATTAATTTAATTAACTGTGAAATAGAAGATAAAAAGAAACTAATTGATCAGTTGAAAAACAATTTAAATAAATGGAATAATATGAGTTTGACTCAAGAAATTTCATTTAAAGTGGGAATTAATCAATATATGGTTGAGATTGAAACATTGCAAGAATATATTAAAAAACTTAGTGAAAAATAGTTAGGAATATATATGGAAATAGGATCATTAGCAGATTGGGTAAACGGCTTAGCTACTTTTACAGCAGTCTTAACTACGTTATTTTTTACTTTTTACAAAAATCATCTGCAAAAACGTAAATCAAAAAATAATGCCATCAGATCAATTTTAAAACTATCGGATAATTTATTTTATCTAATAAAAACAGAAAATATTAATGAAAAAGATGTTCAAAAATTACAACAATACAAAATGTTTAATATTTATCTAATGGTTATGACTTTTACAGGTAATGAAGATATTACTAATATTATTGATATTGGTGAAAATTTATTATTTTATTTAAGTAAAGGAAATACTCTATTAAACCCTGAATCTAAATTCAAAAATGAATATGATATTTTATATCAAAAATTAAAAAGATAAATCTTTAAGATTTATCTTTTTTTATTGACAAATAAGTGCATTACGTTTATATTAACGATGTTAATATAAATTGTGTTGATATAAATAATGAAAGAGGTTATCGTTATGTTTAAAAAAGAATGGACTGAGATATTAAGAAAGCCCAAAATATTGATTGTTTTTATTTGTATTGCTTTTATTCCAGCGATATATGCCGGTGTTTATTTATCTTCAATGTGGGATACTTATGGGCATGAAAACCAAATTCCTGTTGCTGTTGTAAATAAAGATAGAACAATTAATTTTAATGGTAATAATGTTAATCTTGGTGATAAATTAAGTAGTGGATTAAAAAAGACCAACACACTAAGGTATGATTTCGTTAATCAAAAGAAAGCTAACGATGGATTAAAAAAAGGTAATTATTACATGGTGATTGAAATTCCAGAAAACTTTTCAAAAAATTCCACCACGTTACTAACAAAAAATCCTAAACAATCTAAATTAATATATAAAACAAATACAGGATTAAACTTTTTTGCTAGCCAAGTTTCTAGGGGAACAATTAACGAAATAAAAAATAGTATTTCTAACCAAATTACTACTGAATATTTAACAAATATTTTGAGAAATATGGGAATGAAAGATGATCATAATGCAAAACTAATTTCTCAACCAATTGAAATTGAAAAGAACGATATATCTAAAACAAAATTCAATGGTATAGGTATGGCACCTTTTGCTATTTCAATTGGATTATATGTTGGATGTATTTCTATGAGTTTTATGTATGATATGTTCAAACCTAAAAAGAAACCTCAATCTGCAATTAGTTGGTGGTTTAGTAAAGCAAGTGTCTTATTTGTTGTAACAGGATTGCAGTCTTTATTTATATCAATTGTAATTTTTAATGGACTTGGACTTACGGCAATTGATCCAATTAAAACTGCAATGATTATGTTTCTAACTGGTTTAACATTTATGTCATGTGTTTTTGCTTTAAATGTTATATTAGGAGCTTTTGGTAAATATTTGGTAACAATATTATTAATATTGCAACTTGGTGGATCAGGAGGAGTATATCCAATTGAAACTGCGAATACATTTACTAAAGTAACCAATCCATTTTTACCCATGACCTATGGTATTCATGCTTTGAAAGAAACCATTTCCATTGGTGAAAGTATCATGCATGATTCTATCGTTATGATTTCAATAATTATTTTATTAAATATAATGATAATCATTAAAATGTATTTTGATAAAAAAATTGGAAAATTCCAAGAAAATTTAACGATAGATTAAAAAATAAATTTGATAATTTCAGAAATCATTTTTAAATCAATAAAAATACAACTGCTTTACTATTTAATAAAAGTAACAAAAACATCTCTCAAAATTTTTGAAAGATGTTTTTTATTAATTGAAAATTCGTATGTCAGAAACTTATATGTTTATTGCAATTGATACTTATTTAACTTTAAGATTTAAGTTATTTTAAGCAGGAGCAAAATGTTAAATTTAGCTGCAACAAGTCTTATTCCAACGTTATTAGTAATATAGTAGTCTACCACAGTTAACTTAAAATCTAATGAGTAAGTTTTATTTCTATGATTAGTCCTTATATTAATAATCTTATTTTGATTATACTGAACAAACCATTCTCTAATACTGGTTGGATCAATGCCATACTTATTAGATAAATTTTTGTAAGAAATTCCTCCTCGTTATATTCTTTAACAACTGACATCTTGAAATCTTCAATATAATTAGACATAAAAAAGTGCCTCCATAATTATTATTTTTTATTCAACAATTATGTGGCACTTCAACTGGTGGAGCGATTTTTAATTTATCTATTAGTGATATCTGAACCAAAGTACTTAACGGAAAGTCGTTTCAACGTTCCATCTTTTCTTAGTTCTTTAATTGCTTTGTTCATCTTCTTATTTAACTCAGCTGAATTTTTGTTCATTAGAGGTGCAATTGCTTCTTCTTCCACCTTATCGCTCGGAATTACGTGGGCAGTTAAGCCAGAGTTAGGATGTGACTTAGCCCAAGCATTGAAGGCTGGCTCAGCATTAATTGCACCATCCATTCTTCCTTGTTGAATCATTTCCATTGCTGTTTCAAACTGAGGTCCTGAAAATACCTTAGCACCATATTTTTCGGCAATCTTCCAGTTATCAGTTCCAGTTCCTTCACCAAAGCGTTTTCCTTTGATGTCATCTACCGTTTTAATATCAGAGTTGTCTTTAGTAATAATAACTGCTTTAGAGTAAACGTAAGGATCAGCCATTCTGAACTTTTGTTTTCTTTCCTTTGTTACCGCCATGTTATTGAAAACCACATCATAAGTATTGCTATTTAACCCAGCAATTAAAGAATCCCAACCAGTTGGTTTAAATTCAGGCTTTAAACCCATCTTTTTCGCAATTGCTTTAGAAACTTCCACATCATATCCAGTTAAATTTCCCGTTTTATCTCGATATCCAAATGGTGCATAGGTTCCTTCTAATCCAATTGTTAGTTTGCCAGAATGTTGGGTTACCTTTTCTGCTTTACCACATCCCGCTAATCCTAATACCAATAAACCAGTTGCTACTAAAAAGATCCATTTTTTCCACTTCATGATTTAAGCCTCCACTAAATTATTTAAAGCGTTTTGTAATTCTGTTACTAAATCTTCTTGATCCTCAATTCCAACAGACATCCGAATTAAATTATCTTGAATCCCATCTTTAATCCGCTCTGCCCTTGGAATGGATCCATGGGTCATAATGGCGGGAACTTCAATTAGACTTTCCACTCCACCTAGACTTTCCGCTAAACTAATGACCTTTAACTGTTCAATAAACTGCTTTGGTGAATATTCTGGTTTCAATTCAAATGAAATCATTGCCCCAAAACCACGCATCTGTCTCTTTGCTAGTTCGTAGCTTGAACTAGCAGGATCACCCGGATAATAGATTTTCGCAACGTGTTGATCATCTTTCAAAACTTTAAATAAAGCCTGCGTATTTTCTTCGTGAACCCGCATTCGTGCCCCTAAAGTTTTAATTCCACGTTGTAATAACCAAGCATCCTCTGGATCTAAAACACTTCCGATTGAGTTTTGCAAAAAGCCGATTTGTTCTGCCAATTCTTTGTCATTGGTAACTGCAATTCCTGCAATCAAATCACTGTGTCCCCCTAAATATTTAGTAGCAGAAGAAACTACGATATCTGCACCTAAATCTAATGGCTTTTGGAGGTAAGGAGTCGCAAACGTATTATCAACAATCACATGTGCTCCGTGTTGTTTAGCGATTTTGCTTAATGCTTCAATGTCTGAAACTCGCAATAGCGGATTAGTGGGTGTTTCTAAGTAAAGGGCTTTGGTATTACTTTGAAAGGCGGCTTCAACTGCTGCTAAATCAGTAGTATCAACGGTGGTAAATTCCACTCCAAACCGTTTCATCACTTGATTGATCAAACGAAAAGTTCCCCCGTAAATATCGTTTCCCACCACGATATGATCTCCTGCAGAGAATAGTGAAAGAACCACGTGGATGGCTGCAGATCCAGAACTAAATGCAAATCCAGCAACTCCATCACTTAAATCAGCCATTAATTCCTCTAGCGCCTGTCTGGTAGGATTTCCCGTTCTAGAATATTCCCAGCCGGGTTTACCTAATTCCTTTTGGTGAAACGTACTAGCCTTATAAATTGGCATTGATACGGCTCCTGTATTCCTATCTTCACTAATTCCACCATGGATTAACTTAGTATTAAACTTCATCTTTTTTCTCCCCTAAAATAAAATAGACCAATTAGATTTAGTTAATCTAATTGGTCTATTTGTGATTTTCGATTTGGGCGAAAAGACAAACTATCAAAATGAAAGGTCCAATTAGATTAACTGTGACAGTATCTAATTAGATCATCAAAACTGAACTCTACTTAGATACAGGCGAACTAACACCCGTATCTATTTACGCGTGTTAGTAATTACATGTAACAAGTACAGCAACAGTTATTTTGATAATTTAAGTTAATGCTAATCATTTGTCTTTTCCTTTCTTACTATTTGTTAGGATAATTAAACCACAAATACCAACAAAAGTAAATTATTTAACCATATATTTATTTTTAATGCTGATAAGGATTATTTTTAAATAGATCACTATAGAAGCCTAATTCAGAAAAAACTTGTTGTAATCGCTTAGCATAAAAATCAGCAGAAGGTGCATCTGATTTCAAATCACCTTCCAAGGTGAAGTTTTGATTGATATTAGTAACTACCATAGGTTTAGGTAAGGTAAACATCCCTAGTTGTGCTAAAACGGGCAATAACGCTAAGAATGCAAACTGTCCCCCACGACTACTAGTAGCATAGGTTAAAACTTTAACGGGCTTATTACGTCCTTCAAAAGCGAGAAAGTCCAACGCATTTTTTAAAACTGCTGGAATCGCATGGTTGTATTCCGGCACAATAATTAGATAACCATCCGCTTCCCCCATCTCCGTTACAAATTGCTGTTCATTAGCAGCTAAGTGTCGATCTCCTTTATTTGCCATTGGAGGAACATCTTCATAGAAAAACGGTAATTGATAATCCGCCAAATCCATAAAATTAATGGAAACCTTCCCCGCTGCCGCAAATTGATCTTGTCGTTGTTTCAAATATTTAAATAAACCTCGACCTAAAGACGCAGGTCGTGAACTTCCTAAAATTACATTGATTTTGATCATTATAATCGTCTCCTTTTTCCCTAATCATAACAAAAAAGCTCAGCGATTGAATCACTAAGCTTTTCTAAGTTAATTATTTTTGTTTACGTAATTCCATTTCGATTTCTTCTAGTGATTTACCACGAGTTTCTGGTACAAGGTATTTAACGAAGAAGAATGATAGGAAGGAGAAGATTGCGAAGATTCCGAAAGGTCCCCCAACGTTGTTGTTAAATACGGCTAATAATACTAGGAAGAATTGTGAAACAACGAAGTTTCCAATCCAGTTAGCAGCAGAACCGATTGATGAACCAACTCCACGAACTGAAACTGGGAAGATTTCACCGATTAGTAACCAAGCAATTGGACCCCATGAAATCGCAAATCCGAAGATGTAAGTAGCGATTAATAACATAGTTGGGATAGCAGCTTGTTGCACGCTTAATGTGTAGTTTAGAATTGTTAAGATTCCTAGGGCAGCAGTCATAACTACTGATCCAAACATCAATAGAACACGACGGTTGAACTTATCCATAATCATGGTTGCAAGAATAGTAACAACGAAGTTAACAATTCCGATACCGATTGAAATCCAGATGGCTTGACTAGGGTCAAAACCAAATCCTTTAATAAATACCTGTGGTAAGAAGTAAATAACTGAGTTAATTCCAACTAATTGTTGGAAGAACATAATCCCAACGGCAACAATCACAGCTGGTTTAGCAACGGTTAGAAGATCTTTCAACCCACCTTTTGGTTGGTTTTCAATTTCTTTCATTTCTTTTAACTCAATATCAACATCTTCTGGTTTATCTTGACGAAGACGAACTAAAACTTTACGTGCATCTTCATGGTCACCTCTAGCAAAGAGGTAACGTGGTGATTCTGGTAATACCAAACCACCGACAAATAATAATATAGCAGGAATAAGAGCAGATGCTAACATCCAACGCCAGTCACGAACCCCTAATAAGTTGTGGTTCAAGAAAGCTAAGTTGGAAACGTAAGCTAACAAAATACCAGCAGTAATCATTAATTGGAACATGGTTCCTAATGATCCACGGTGTTCAGCAGGTGCTAATTCTGCAAGGTAAGCAGGAGTTAAAGCTGAAGCAGCTCCAACAGCTAAACCTAAAACGATTCTTGCAAAAACCATTGAAACGAATCCAACAGCAATTGCAGTTAATAATGATCCGGCAATGAAGAAAATAGCGGATACAATTAATAACTTTTTCCGACCAAAGCGGTCAGATAGTGGTCCTACGGCAAAGGCACCGATAGTAGAACCAATTAAAACTGAAGAAGTAATAAATCCGGTTTGCTCAACTGATAATTGAAAATTTTGTTCAATCAGTGGAGATGCACCAGAAATAATACCTGTGTCAAATCCAAACAATAGACCACCCAGGGCCCCAAATATAAAAATGAAGAAAACGTTTGCTCTCATTTCGTATACTCCTATAAATTTAATTTAGATATAAACCGTCCACAGCTAAATATATGTATGTATAATTGTGTAATGCTTATTGTCCACTTTAAGATTACACCAAGTTTAAATCGATTGCAATACACTTTTGCAAACGGTTTCATCTAATTCACAATCTTTATAAAATCTTAACTATATTGATGTATACCCGTATTGCCGGGAATTATCATCATTTTATTTTAAATAATCAAACCTGTAATCTACTAATAAAATAAAAAAATTACAAATAAAAACAGCAATAATCAAATTGATTATTGCTGTTTTTGGTATTTAAACATACCTATTTTTTATTTTTAAGTCCTTTGAATCCCAAAAGACCAAATAGTGAAACTAAAACTAAACCTAGCAATCCTAAAATACTGTTATTAGTTTGTCCTGTTTGTGGCAACGTCTTCTTACCATTAGAATTATCAGCTTTCTTAATTTCTTCTGATTTTTCCGTTTTAATCCCCTTATTTTCAACTAATGTTTTAACTGGAGTTTCAGTGGAACCATTAGTTTGTTTAGATTTAGGAGTTTCTTGCTGGTTAGAAGTTGTTGTTTCTTTTGGACTTACTGGTTCTGCTGGTGATTTAGGTGTTTCTGGTACTTCTGGTGTTACTGGTACTTCTGGTGTTACTGGTTTTTCTGGAGTTTTTGGAGTTTCAGGAGTTACTTTTTGTTTATGTTTAAAAATAACCGTAATGGTGTTGTTTTCGTTGGCAAAGACATAACCATTAGCTGGGTAGTTATCTTTTACTAATTCATAGCCATCAGCTTTGAGCTTATTGATTTCATTAGTAGTTGAATAATTTGCTGTTTCTCCAAATTTACCGGCTACATGATCAGTTTTAATTACTGCCATGTCGTTGTCTTCGTCCAAGTATTGGATATCAACTGCTTTAGCATCCGCATTGTAAAGTACGTCTACCGTTTCATTTTGTGCATCAGCTGTAACTGCTTGAGTTGCTACCTTAGCCTTATCAGCTGTATATCCAGTGATTGCTGGTGAGGTTACTTCGGCAAAGTTAGCATTTGTTGAGGTCCATGGAGTTGTATTAGTAATCTTTCCAGTTACTAGATCAAACGTTACTTCCCGACCAAAGGTTACCGTTTGTTCTGTACTTGGAGCTGCTTGACTTTGATCTTTAGCGTACTTGTAATTAATTGTTCTCGTTACGCTCTTAGTTGTCTTAGCAGCATCAGTTGCGGGATAGTTGTGATTACCGTTTGGATCTAATGGTTGTCCTGGTGTACCTGGTTCATTTGGTGTAAAGATCTTTGTACCGTGTTTCAAAATAACCGTGATCGTGTTGTTTTCATTAGCAAAGACATAACCATTAGCTGGGTAGTTATCTTTTACTAATTCATAGCCATCAGCTTTGAGCTTATTGATTTCATTGCTAGTTGAATAATTTGCTGTTTCTCCAAATTTACCGGCTACATGATCAGTTTTAATTACTGCCATGTTGTTGTCTTCGTCCAAGTATTGGATATCAACTGCTTTAGCATCCGCATTGTAAAGAACATCTACCGTTTCATTTTGTGCATCAGCTGTAACTGCTTGAGTTGCTACCTTAGACTTATCAGCTGTATATCCAGTGATTGCTGGTGAGGTTACTTCGGCAAAGTTAGCATTTGTTGAGGTCCATGGAGTTGTATTAGTAATCTTGCCAGTTACCAAATCAAACGTGACTTCCCGACCAAAGGTTACCGTTTGTTCTGCACTTGGTGCTGCTTGACTTTGATCTTTAGCGTACTTGTAGTTAATCGTTCTCGTTACGCTCTTAGTAGTTTTCGCCTCATCAGTGGATGGGTAGTTGTGGTTACCGTTTGGATCTAATGGTTGACCTGGGGTTCCTGGTTCATTTGGTGTAAAGGTTTTCTTACCATGTTTCAAATATACTGAGACAGTTTGATTGGCAGCATCAGTAAATACATAACCATCAGTTGGATATTCGTTTCTAGATAGAACATATCCTTGTTTTTCTAAACTACTAATCTCATCAGTAGTCCGATAACTTGATTTTTCGCCCTTTTTACCATAAATATCAGCACTAGTAATTAGACTGTTTTGATTATCTTCATCATAGTAGTTAACCTTGGCAGTTTGTGTATTCGCTTTATAAACATAGTAATAGTTTTTAGTTTGACCGTTACCCGGATAAGTAACACTTTTATCACTAGTTGCAACCTCTACACTACCCGCTGTTACGATTGAACTTGGAAGTTGAGTAGCAGTTGTATCTAGACTGTATCCAGGAACATTAGCTGGTGAAATTGTTAATGTATCTGTATTCCAGCCCCACTTGATTTGTGATTTAGCAATAATATTTCCGTCTTCATCAACAAAGTTTACTTGAACTGCACTATTTCCTTCCCCATTTGACTTGTTAGGTAATGTAGTGGTTTGCGCAGTTTTAATGACGTTTCCATTACTATCTAACTGATCAACCGTGGCCGTTGATAAAATTGTATTATCGCTAAAAGTTAGAATTGTTCCAGTTTGAACCTGTCCGGCTCCACCGTTGTTTTGGATGGCATGTTTATAGAAATCAATGGTAGCATTCTTAGAAGCTTCCGAATTTTTAGAGTCATCCATAATACTAAATCTATCTGAAGAAACTCCTTCTTTAATTTCATCAGCGTTAAGGTTTAGTTGATCCTTAGAAATGTATTTGATTACCAATACAGATCCGTCATCTTGTTTAGAGTAGTATAATCCGGTTTGTTGTGCCTTTGTCTTTAGTTGATCAAGAGTCAATCCATCTCCAGCATTATTAACCGTTAGTTCAAACTGTTTAGCATATTCATCACCATAATGCGTATTTTTAAATCTATAAGTATTATCGGCTTGAATTTGGTTACTGGTTGGATCTACATATAAGGTAACAATTCCGGAAATTCCCTTTGAAATTGTAAATGGTTGATCCGCTTTAATTCTTTCATAACTAATTACTGGACTAGTTAAATCAACGTTCCCCGTTTGACCATGAGATTTTTGTAAATCCTTTAAAACCACATCATTAGTAATAACGGTATGATTTAGGTATTCCCTTAAGATCACACTACTGTCCTGTGCCCCAACCGTTCTATCAGCATTTAGACCATCTGGTTCAACAAACTCAGCATTAATTAATTTAATATCGGGCTTAGTGAACTTAATTGGGTAAGCATGTGATGTTACTTGATTGGGGTTTTTAACGTCATTAATTTTAATCTCATTAGTGAAGGGCGTATTTCCATAGTTGTTTGCTTGAATATTTTTATTAACAATATTAATGGTAAAGAACCATGATGAACTAAAGTTAAATTGTGATTGTTGATTTGGATCTGATGGCTCTTGAATATTATCAGCTACTTTGAAAAGAATTTTACCGCCGATTCCATTTCCACCATCATATTGAATTTTCCCATAATTAATATGTTGATCATTGAAAACATCAATATCTGAACCTTGTTTGTAGATGTTAGTAAACGCACCGTTGGCATCTTTTTCAATTGATACATATCCAAGTGTAATTGTGTTACCTTTTTTCAACTCACTTCCTGAAACAGTAAACTCTCCCTTTAATCCAGTTCTTAAAAAGTCAGTAACATAGACTTGGTTGGGATTGCTAGTATTTTCAGATAAACTTTCCTTGCTATCATTATTTTTAGTTATTTGAATGTTAGCAGCTTGAGCTTGTGGATTAGTATCGTTTTGCACGATTTCTTTTTGTCCATTTGGATCAACTGTTTCGTTCGTTTGGTTGCCTTGAGCTGGCTGACTTGTTTGTTCTTCAGGATTATCACTTCTTAAAGTAATCTGTTGTGGTTGTGCACTAGAAACTGCAGCTGGTGCAGCAGATTCTTTTTCTGCCTTTACAGCTGTTGATTGTGTAATACTTTGAGAAGTTGTAGAACTACTTGGGATTTGATTTGCTTGGCTATTTGCTGTGCTATGTAAATCAGATTGTCCAGTGGTTACTACTGGTTGTTCATTTGCTGATGTGGTGCTGGTTTGTGTATGTAAATCATCATTTGCCTTACTTTGGCTATTATCGCTAGTTGAATTTGGATCAGTTTTAGTCGTAGTTTGGTTACTAGTAACATTGTCACTAGCCAATACGTTGTTGTTAGTTAAGCTATACGATCCACCAACAAACATAAAAGTAGCTAATGAGACTATCACCCACTGTTTCTTAACTTTTCTCATTACTTTTTTATCATTAGTTTTATCAAATTCTCTTTTATTGTAAAACATATTATTTCTCCTAAATAATTATTTACAAAAATAAAACTAGATATCATTTTTGTATTACTTTATTTTACAACACTAAAATTACTTTTACCATATTTTCACTTTTCTTAATAATTAATTTTAAAATCATAAAAATAAGTAAAAATCCTACAAAAACTAGAATAATCTAATTTTTATAGGATTTTTAATTTATGTTATTTGGCTGCTTTAACTTGTTTTACATATTTTTCTGCTTTATCATGATCAAATTCCTTTTCAGAAACTCCAATAACTACTGTAGCTAAAGAGTTACCTACCACATTAACTGCGGTTAGCTTAATTAAGCCTCTAATTTAAACAATGTAGAACGTTAATTTCAATAAATTTATTAACTGAACAGGGATAACAGGAATCGAACCTATTAAATGCCCATTTGCTTTGTAAATTGCATATCCCTTAACGATTGCTCGCTATTTTTCTTGGTATTGAACAGTGAAACTTGCTGATGTTCTTCCATTTACAGTGTTAGCACTCACATCTTGTAATGTTAATCCTAATACATCTTTTTGATTCTCAAATAATGGACCATTACTGTCTTTCCATAATTCGTTAGCAACTTCTTCATTTGAACTTACATTTGGCACATTAGTCATTTCACCTGAAAATGAACCAGTAGTGGTTCCGTCCCCAAATGTTTTGTGTACTTCTGGATAACCTAGTCCACTTACCTTAGCCTGTAAGGCAGCTCTAACGCCTTCGGTACTTGCTTCAAAAGCAGGTGTTGCAGGATTGGTTGGGTTAGTGTTACCAGTTCCATTTTGATTTGGTAATCCTTGGTTGTGAGCTTCTGCTTCAGTTGGGATGTTTTCACCCTTTGAAGGAGTTTTGATTCCATCATTTGATGGTGCTACTGAACTTGGGTTACCAGTTGATACAGAACCACTGTTTGTTGGTGTTACTGAACCTTGATTATCAGTTGTTGCTGAACCAACGTTTGCAGGTGCTACTGAACTTGGGTTACCAGTTGATACAGAACCACTGTTTGTTGGTGCCACTGAACCTTGATTATCAGTTGTTGCTGAACCAACGTTTGCAGGTGCAACAGAACCCTGGTTACCGTTTGATACAGAACCACTGTTTATTGGTGTTACTGAACCTTGATTACCAGTTGTTGCTGAACCACCATTTGCAGGAGTTGAAGTTGCTTTGCTAAAAACATTTCCTTGTGGAGTTGCAACGTTTTCATTGACACCAGTAGCTGAGCTGACAGCTTTATCAGTAAAAGCTGATTGAGTTACTGATCCGGCAACTGCTTGAACATTTCCAGCACCTTGACTTGAGATATTCCAACCGTCATAGATACTTTGACCTTCTGCTCTAGTATTAACAGAAATAATTAATTTGTTACCTGCAAAGATAACATTTGCATCTTCTAAGTGATTAGCATCAGCAATTGCTTTGACAGTTGTATTGTAATCTTGTGCGAAGTTAGATACCGTGTCTCCGGTTTTAATTACGACTTCTTTATTTCCAGTTTCTGATTTAGTTACCTTACTAGTTGATACATTGCTATCAGTCTTAGTTGCAGCATTGACAGAGATAGTTGTTAAACTAACAGTAGCTAAGCCTAAAATTGTAGCACTTATTAATAATTTCTTCTTCAAATTTTTTGACATTTCCATGTTTGCTTCTCCTTATGTACGCGTTGTATAGCTTTACTATACATTTTTACTATTGCTTTGTTACTTAACTTTCCGGGTGAAATAAGACCCTTTCCATCACAAGCAATTAACTTGTGGTGGTATCAGCATTGCATGATTATCTCTCCTTTCTTTAAAATAATATGTAGCTATTGTTTACAGCAATTAGATGCGTATTGGGATACTATGACCTTACTTAGCTTTTGTCATTAGCTAAAAGTAATCGTATGAACTAAGTCTCCAAACAAAAAGCTAAAATAATAGTACGAAATCCTTAAGTTAGACATAATCTAACTTAAGAGATTAATCTCATAAATTATTGAAAAACATATTATTTTTTGAATAATTTTACAAAAATAAAATCAAATATTATTTTTGCATTACTTTATTTTACAACAATAAATAATATTTTTGCAAAATTTAATTATTTATTAATAAAATAATGATTAATGTTTAATTGTTATCAATATACAAAAAGCCTATAAAAACTAGAGTAATCTAATTTTTATAGGCTTTTTTAACTTATATTATTTAGCAGCTTTAACTTGTTTTACATATTTTTCTGCTTTATCATGATCAAATTCCTTTTCAGAAACTCCAATAACTACTGTAGCTAAAGAGTTACCTACCACATTAACTGCGGTTCTTGCCATATCAACGAATCGATCAATTCCGGCTATAAAGGTTAACCCTGACATAGGAACACCAATTGTTGAGACAGTTGCCAATAGTACCACAAAGGATGCTCCTGGGACCCCTGCCATTCCTTTTGATGTAATCATTAAAACTACTACTAGAGTTACTTGTTGTCCGATACTCAAATGAATTCCATAAGCTTGCGCCAAGAATAACGCTGCAATTGATTGATAAATTGCTGATCCATCTAAATTAAATGTATATCCAGTAGGAATAACAAAGGATACAATTGATGGGCTTACTCCAAATTTATCCATTTTTTCAATCATCTTAGGCATAACTGCTTCAGAACTTGCTGTCGAAAATGCTAAGACAATTTCATTTTTAATAATCAATAACAAACTGAACAAATTAAAGTGACAAATTCTTGCCACAATTCCCATGATAACAATCACGAAGAAAATCATTGTTCCATAAACTAGTAGAACAAAATAACTTAGTGGTAACAGCACCTTGACCCCTAATTCCGCTAAAGTTACCCCAATTAGCGCACAAACTCCAATTGGAGCTAAATGCATAATCCAATTAGTAATTTTAAACATTACTTGCGATACTGCGTCCATGAAATCAATAATAACTTGTCCCTTTTCACCAATTGCTGAAATTCCCAAACCAAAGAATACAGAGAATAAAATAACTGGCATCATATCTCCCTTACTCAATGAACCAAAAACATTGGTAGGAATTAAACCAATTAAAGTGGACCAAATCGTTGTATCCTTTGAGTGATTAGCAGTTGAAACAAACTTACTAATATCCATTGAAGAATGCATTTGATGAATATCGATAAATGAACCTGGATGAAAAATATTTCCAACAATTAAACCAATAATAATGGCAATTGTCGTCATAATTTCAAAGTATAGAAGGGTTTTTCCTCCAATTCTACCGACTTTATGTATATCTCCCATGCTTGCAATTCCAACCGTCAAACACGATACCACGATTGGTAGAACAATCATTTGAATCAAACCAATAAACATTGTTCCAATACTTTGCATTGCTGTAATTGCCATTTGGTTATGATAAAAAATCATTCCTAAAATAATTCCTAAAAACAAACCAAATAGAATTTGCCAGCCCAAAGTTAATTTTAACTTCTTAACCATAAATAAATAAGCCTCACTTTTATAAGTTTATGTTTATCATACTCTTTTAAGATAAACTTAACAAAGTGAATTTAAACAAAAAAATCCCTAGCACCGAAATGCTAGAGATTTTAAATTTGCGTGGCAACTTCCTATCCTCACAGGGGGCGATCCCCCAACTACTTTTGGCGTTCTGAAGCTTAACTACTGTGTTCGGCATGGGAACAGGTGTATCCTTCAGGCTATCGCCACCACACTATTTTGTTTGAAAGAACTTTGTTCTCTCAAAACTAGATAATATCTTTTCTTTTCCGAGTTACCATTATATCTTAATTCTACTTGGTTAAGTCCTCGACTGATTAGTATTAGTCCGCTTCAAGTATCGCTACTCTTCCACTTCTAACCTATCTACCTGATCATCTTTCAGGAGTCTTACTTCCATAAAGGAATGGGAAATCTCATCTTGAGGCGAGTTTCACACTTAGATGCTTTCAGCGTTTATCTCATCCATACATAGCTACTCAGCAATGCGCCTGGCGGCGCAACTGATACACCAGCGGTATGTCCATCCCGGTCCTCTCGTACTAGGGACAGCTCCACTCAAATTTCCTGCGCCCGCGACGGATAGGGACCGAACTGTCTCACGACGTTCTGAACCCAGCTCGCGTACCGCTTTAATGGGCGAACAGCCCAACCCTTGGGACCAACTACAGCCCCAGGATGCGATGAGCCGACATCGAGGTGCCAAACCTCCCCGTCGATGTGAACTCTTGGGGGAGATAAGCCTGTTATCCCCAGGGTAGCTTTTATCCGTTGAGCGATGGCCCTTCCATACGGTACCACCGGATCACTAAGTCCGACTTTCGTCCCTGCTCGACCTGTTTGTCTCGCAGTCAAGCTTGCTTTTGCCTTTACACTTTAGGAATGATTTCCAACCATTCTAAGCAAACCTTTGAGCGCCTCCGTTACTATTTAGGAGGCGACCGCCCCAGTCAAACTGCCAACCAGACACTGTCTCCGTGCACGATAAGTGCACAGGGTTAGAGTGTTCACATAACAAGGGTAGTATCCCAATGATGCCTCCACCGAAACTAGCGTTCCGGTTTCAATGGCTCCTACCTATGCTGTACAAGTTATGTAAACACCCAATATCAAGCTACAGTAAAGCTCCATGGGGTCTTTCCGTCCTGTCGCGGGTAACCTGCTTCTTCACAGGTATCTTAATTTCACCGAGTCTATCGTTGAGACAGTACTCAAATCGTTACGCCTTTCGTGCGGGTCGGAACTTACCCGACAAGGAATTTCGCTACCTTAGGACCGTTATAGTTACGGCCGCCGTTTACTGGGGCTTCATTTCGATGCTTTGCCGAAGCTAACATTTCCACTTAACCTTCCAGCACCGGGCAGGCGTCAGCCCATATACTTCATCTTACGATTTTGCATAAACCTGTGTTTTTGATAAACAGTCGTTTGAGTCTTTTCACTGCGGCTGACCTTACGGCCAGCACCCCTTCTTCCGAAGTTACGGGGTCATTTTGCCGAGTTCCTTAACGATAGTTCTCTCGCTCACCTGAGGATACTCTCCTCGACTACCTGTGTCGGTTTGCGGTACGGGTAATTAATTACTAACTAGAAGCTTTTCTCGGCAGCGTGACATCAGGCACTTCTCTACTTAAATTTCGATCCTCATCATCGCTTGTCAACTCGGAAAGAAGCATTTAACTCCTCTCCTGACTTACGATTTAAACACACATTTCCAGCCGTGTGCATACCTTAGCCTTCTGCGTCCCTCCGTTGTTCAAACATAATTAACTAGTACAGGAATCTCAACCTGTTATCCATCGCCTACGCTTCTCAGCCTCGGCTTAGGTCCCGACTAACCCTGGGTGGACGAGCCTTCCCCAGGAAACCTTAGTCATACGGTGGATCAGATTCTCACTGATCTTTCGCTACTCATACCGGCATTCTCACTTCTAAGCGCTCCAATAGTCCTTACGGTCTACCTTCATTGCCCTTAGAACGCTCTCCTATCACGCAACATAGTTGCGTCCGCAGTCTCGGTAATATGCTTAGCCCCGGTAAATTTTCGGCGCAGAATCACTCGACTAGTGAGCTATTACGCACTCTTTAAATGGTGGCTGCTTCTGAGCCAACATCCTAGTTGTCTAAGCAACTCCACCTCCTTTTCCACTTAGCATATATTTAGGGACCTTAACTGGCGGTCTGGGCTGTTCCCCTTTCGACAATGGATCTTATCACTCATTGTCTGACTCCCGGACATAAATCAATGGTATTCGGAGTTTATCTGAACTTAGTAATCCTAGATGGACCCCTTGCTCAAACAGTGCTCTACCTCCATGATTCTAATTCCGAGGCTAGCCCTAAAGCTATTTCGGAGAGAACCAGCTATCTCCAAGTTCGTTTGGAATTTCACCGCTACCCACACCTCATCCCAGCACTTTTCAACGTACACGGGTTCGGACCTCCGGTGCGTATTACCGCACTTTCATCCTGGACATGGGTAGATCACCTGGTTTCGGGTCTACGGCAACATACTAATTCGCCCTCTTAAGACTCGCTTTCGCTACGGCTCCGCGTTTTCGGCTTAACCTTGCATGCAACTGTAACTCGCCGGTTCATTCTACAAGAGGCACGCCATCACCCATTAACGGGCTCTGACTGCTTGTAGGCACATGGTTGCAGGAACTATTTCACTCCCCTTCCGGGGTGCTTTTCACCTTTCCCTCACGGTACTGGTTCACTATCGGTCACTAGGTAGTATTTAGCCTTGGGAGATGGTCCTCCCAGATTCCGACGACGTTTCACGTGTGTCGCCGTACTCAGGATCCTGAACTGAGGGTATTCGATTTCGCTTACGAGACTATCACTCTCTTTGGTGTAGCTTCCCAACTACTTCAACTATCAAATACTTTTGTAACTCAGATGTTCAGTCCTACAACCCCGAACCACAAGGGTTCGGTTTGGGCTATTCCCAGTTCGCTCGCCGCTACTTTGGGAATCGAAATTTCTTTATATTCCTGCGGGTACTTAGATGTTTCAGTTCCCCGCGTTTGCCTTTACGCAGCTATGTATTCACTACGCAATGATTAGTCATTACACTAATCGAGTTTCCTCATTCGGAAATCTCCGGATCAAAGCTTACGTACAGCTCCCCGAAGCATATCGGTGTTAGTTCCGTCCTTCATCGGCTCCTAGTACCAAGGCATTCACCATGCGCCCTTAATAACTTAACCTATAATCCAACGGATTATAAATTATTGAGTTTTAGCGATTATAACTAATTAAAAAACTCAAAATAACACAATGGTTATTTCTCGGTGTAATTATATATAAATATAATTTTACAGAAAATAATATTATCTAGTTTTCAAAGAACAAGTTTGAGAGTAGATTCTCTCAAAACTAAACAAGCTTTTGATTAGTGTAAGGTTCCGAATTATTCCTTAGAAAGGAGGTGATCCAGCCGCAGGTTCTCCTACGGCTACCTTGTTACGACTTCACCCTAATCATCTGTCCCACCTTAGGCGGCGGACTCCTAAAAGGTTATCCAACCGACTTTGGGTGTTACAAACTCTCATGGTGTGACGGGCGGTGTGTACAAGACCCGGGAACGTATTCACCGTGGCATGCTGATCCACGATTACTAGCGATTCCAACTTCATGCAGGCGAGTTGCAGCCTGCAATCCGAACTGAGAATGGCTTTAAGAGATTAGCTTGACCTCGCGGTTTCGCAACTCGTTGTACCATCCATTGTAGCACGTGTGTAGCCCAGGACATAAGGGGCATGATGATTTGACGTCGTCCCCACCTTCCTCCGGTTTATCACCGGCAGTCTCTCTAGAGTGCCCAACTTAATGCTGGCAACTAAAGACAAGGGTTGCGCTCGTTGCGGGACTTAACCCAACATCTCACGACACGAGCTGACGACAACCATGCACCACCTGTCATTCTGTCCCCGAAGGGAACGTCTAATCTCTTAGATTGGCAGAAGATGTCAAGTCCTGGTAAGGTTCTTCGCGTAGCATCGAATTAAACCACATGCTCCACCGCTTGTGCGGGTCCCCGTCAATTCCTTTGAGTTTCAACCTTGCGGTCGTACTCCCCAGGCGGAATGCTTAATGCGTTAGCTGCGGCACTGAGAGGCGGAAACCTCCCAACACCTAGCATTCATCGTTTACGGCATGGACTACCAGGGTATCTAATCCTGTTTGCTACCCATGCTTTCGAGCCTCAGCGTCAGTTACAGACCAGATAGCCGCCTTCGCCACTGGTGTTCCTTCATATATCTACGCATTTCACCGCTACACATGAAGTTCCACTATCCTTTTCTGCACTCAAGTTTCCCAGTTTCCGATGCACTTCTCCGGTTAAGCCGAAGGCTTTCACATCAGACTTAAGAAACCGCCTGCGCTCCCTTTACGCCCAATAAATCCGGACAACGTTTGCCACCTACGTATTACCGCGGCTGCTGGCACGTAGTTAGCCGTGACTTTCTGGTTAGATACCGTCACACCGTAAGCAGTTACTCTTACAGTCGTTCTTCTCTAACAACAGAGTTTTACGAGCCGAAACCCTTCTTCACTCACGCGGCGTTGCTCCATCAGACTTTCGTCCATTGTGGAAGATTCCCTACTGCTGCCTCCCGTAGGAGTATGGGCCGTGTCTCAGTCCCATTGTGGCAGATTACCCTCTCAGGTCTGCTACGCATCATCGCCTTGGTGAGCTTTTATCTCACCAACTAGCTAATGCGCCGCGGGTCCATCCAAAAGCGACAGCACAAAGGCCATCTTTCAAACGCAAACCATGTGGTTTGTGTTGTTATACGGTATTAGCATCTGTTTCCAGGTGTTATCCCCTTCTTCTGGGCAGGTTACCCACGTGTTACTCACCAGTTCGCCACTCAGTTGGATCCAGAGTCATGTCGATGCAAGCATCAACAATCATTAGGGCAACTTCGTTCGACTTGCATGTATTAGGCACGCCGCCAACGTTCGTCCTGAGCCAGGATCAAACTCTCATTTTAAAATGAGAACTTTACTAGCTCTGCTTTATTTTTTTGCAAATTGACATTGCATTTGTTTAATTTTCGAACTAAGTTCAAAAATTTCCTTACACTGTTTGTAATCAAAATCTTGTTCAGTTTTCAAAGATCTACTCAGTTGACTGCCTCAGCAGTACTTGATTAATATTACACGCTATAACGCGGTTTGTCAACAACTTTTTCAATTGATTTAAATCAATTTTTTTGCTAACTCGTTAACCTCGTTTAACGAACATTTAATATAATACAGCCTTAATCCTTATGCGTCAACCAAAATTCAAAAATTTCTAACACTTTTTTTAAAACCAAAAATGTGATTTTAAACCAAAAAAAATCCCTAGCACCGAAATGCTAGAGATTTTAAATTTGCGTGGCAACTTCCTATCCTCACAGGGGGCGATCCCCCAACTACTTTTGGCGTTCTGAAGCTTAACTACTGTGTTCGGCATGGGAACAGGTGTATCCTTCAGGCTATCGCCACCACACTATTTTGTTTGAAAGAACTTTGTTCTCTCAAAACTAGATAATATCTTTTCTTTTCCGAGTTACCATTATATCTTAATTCTACTTGGTTAAGTCCTCGACTGATTAGTATTAGTCCGCTTCAAGTATCGCTACTCTTCCACTTCTAACCTATCTACCTGATCATCTTTCAGGAGTCTTACTTCCATAAAGGAATGGGAAATCTCATCTTGAGGCGAGTTTCACACTTAGATGCTTTCAGCGTTTATCTCATCCATACATAGCTACTCAGCAATGCGCCTGGCGGCGCAACTGATACACCAGCGGTATGTCCATCCCGGTCCTCTCGTACTAGGGACAGCTCCTCTCAAATTTCCTGCGCCCGCGACGGATAGGGACCGAACTGTCTCACGACGTTCTGAACCCAGCTCGCGTACCGCTTTAATGGGCGAACAGCCCAACCCTTGGGACCAACTACAGCCCCAGGATGCGATGAGCCGACATCGAGGTGCCAAACCTCCCCGTCGATGTGAACTCTTGGGGGAGATAAGCCTGTTATCCCCAGGGTAGCTTTTATCCGTTGAGCGATGGCCCTTCCATACGGTACCACCGGATCACTAAGTCCGACTTTCGTCCCTGCTCGACCTGTTTGTCTCGCAGTCAAGCTTGCTTTTGCCTTTACACTTTAGGAATGATTTCCAACCATTCTAAGCAAACCTTTGAGCGCCTCCGTTACTATTTAGGAGGCGACCGCCCCAGTCAAACTGCCAACCAGACACTGTCTCCGTGCACGATAAGTGCACAGGGTTAGAGTGTTCACATAACAAGGGTAGTATCCCAATGATGCCTCCACCGAAACTAGCGTTCCGGTTTCAATGGCTCCTACCTATGCTGTACAAGTTATGTAAACACCCAATATCAAGCTACAGTAAAGCTCCATGGGGTCTTTCCGTCCTGTCGCGGGTAACCTGCTTCTTCACAGGTATCTTAATTTCACCGAGTCTATCGTTGAGACAGTACTCAAATCGTTACGCCTTTCGTGCGGGTCGGAACTTACCCGACAAGGAATTTCGCTACCTTAGGACCGTTATAGTTACGGCCGCCGTTTACTGGGGCTTCATTTCGATGCTTTGCCGAAGCTAACATTTCCACTTAACCTTCCAGCACCGGGCAGGCGTCAGCCCATATACTTCATCTTACGATTTTGCATAAACCTGTGTTTTTGATAAACAGTCGTTTGAGTCTTTTCACTGCGGCTGACCTTACGGCCAGCACCCCTTCTTCCGAAGTTACGGGGTCATTTTGCCGAGTTCCTTAACGATAGTTCTCTCGCTCACCTGAGGATACTCTCCTCGACTACCTGTGTCGGTTTGCGGTACGGGTAATTAATTACTAACTAGAAGCTTTTCTCGGCAGCGTGACATCAGGCACTTCTCTACTTAAATTTCGATCCTCATCATCGCTTGTCAACTCGGAAAGAAGCATTTAACTCCTCTCCTGACTTACGATTTAAACACACATTTCCAGCCGTGTGCATACCTTAGCCTTCTGCGTCCCTCCGTTGTTCAAACATAATTAACTAGTACAGGAATCTCAACCTGTTATCCATCGCCTACGCTTCTCAGCCTCGGCTTAGGTCCCGACTAACCCTGGGTGGACGAGCCTTCCCCAGGAAACCTTAGTCATACGGTGGATCAGATTCTCACTGATCTTTCGCTACTCATACCGGCATTCTCACTTCTAAGCGCTCCAATAGTCCTTACGGTCTACCTTCATTGCCCTTAGAACGCTCTCCTATCACGCAACATAGTTGCGTCCGCAGTCTCGGTAATATGCTTAGCCCCGGTAAATTTTCGGCGCAGAATCACTCGACTAGTGAGCTATTACGCACTCTTTAAATGGTGGCTGCTTCTGAGCCAACATCCTAGTTGTCTAAGCAACTCCACCTCCTTTTCCACTTAGCATATATTTAGGGACCTTAACTGGCGGTCTGGGCTGTTCCCCTTTCGACAATGGATCTTATCACTCATTGTCTGACTCCCGGACATAAATCAATGGTATTCGGAGTTTATCTGAACTTAGTAATCCTAGATGGACCCCTTGCTCAAACAGTGCTCTACCTCCATGATTCTAATTCCGAGGCTAGCCCTAAAGCTATTTCGGAGAGAACCAGCTATCTCCAAGTTCGTTTGGAATTTCACCGCTACCCACACCTCATCCCAGCACTTTTCAACGTACACGGGTTCGGACCTCCGGTGCGTATTACCGCACTTTCATCCTGGACATGGGTAGATCACCTGGTTTCGGGTCTACGGCAACATACTAATTCGCCCTCTTAAGACTCGCTTTCGCTACGGCTCCGCGTTTTCGGCTTAACCTTGCATGCAACTGTAACTCGCCGGTTCATTCTACAAGAGGCACGCCATCACCCATTAACGGGCTCTGACTGCTTGTAGGCACATGGTTGCAGGAACTATTTCACTCCCCTTCCGGGGTGCTTTTCACCTTTCCCTCACGGTACTGGTTCACTATCGGTCACTAGGTAGTATTTAGCCTTGGGAGATGGTCCTCCCAGATTCCGACGACGTTTCACGTGTGTCGCCGTACTCAGGATCCTGAACTGAGGGTATTCGATTTCGCTTACGAGACTATCACTCTCTTTGGTGTAGCTTCCCAACTACTTCAACTATCAAATACTTTTGTAACTCAGATGTTCAGTCCTACAACCCCGAACCACAAGGGTTCGGTTTGGGCTATTCCCAGTTCGCTCGCCGCTACTTTGGGAATCGAAATTTCTTTATATTCCTGCGGGTACTTAGATGTTTCAGTTCCCCGCGTTTGCCTTTACGCAGCTATGTATTCACTACGCAATGATTAGTCATTACACTAATCGAGTTTCCTCATTCGGAAATCTCCGGATCAAAGCTTACGTACAGCTCCCCGAAGCATATCGGTGTTAGTTCCGTCCTTCATCGGCTCCTAGTACCAAGGCATTCACCATGCGCCCTTAATAACTTAACCTATAATCCAACGGATTATAAATTATTGAGTTTTAGCGATTATAATTAATTAAAAAACTCAAAATAACACAATGGTTATTTCTCGGTGTAATTATATATAAATATAATTTTACAGAAAATAATATTATCTAGTTTTCAAAGAACAAGTTTGAGAGTAGATTCTCTCAAAACTAAACAAGCTTTTGATTAGTGTAAGGTTCCGAATTATTCCTTAGAAAGGAGGTGATCCAGCCGCAGGTTCTCCTACGGCTACCTTGTTACGACTTCACCCTAATCATCTGTCCCACCTTAGGCGGCGGACTCCTAAAAGGTTATCCAACCGACTTTGGGTGTTACAAACTCTCATGGTGTGACGGGCGGTGTGTACAAGACCCGGGAACGTATTCACCGTGGCATGCTGATCCACGATTACTAGCGATTCCAACTTCATGCAGGCGAGTTGCAGCCTGCAATCCGAACTGAGAATGGCTTTAAGAGATTAGCTTGACCTCGCGGTTTCGCAACTCGTTGTACCATCCATTGTAGCACGTGTGTAGCCCAGGACATAAGGGGCATGATGATTTGACGTCGTCCCCACCTTCCTCCGGTTTATCACCGGCAGTCTCTCTAGAGTGCCCAACTTAATGCTGGCAACTAAAGACAAGGGTTGCGCTCGTTGCGGGACTTAACCCAACATCTCACGACACGAGCTGACGACAACCATGCACCACCTGTCATTCTGTCCCCGAAGGGAACGTCTAATCTCTTAGATTGGCAGAAGATGTCAAGTCCTGGTAAGGTTCTTCGCGTAGCATCGAATTAAACCACATGCTCCACCGCTTGTGCGGGTCCCCGTCAATTCCTTTGAGTTTCAACCTTGCGGTCGTACTCCCCAGGCGGAATGCTTAATGCGTTAGCTGCGGCACTGAGAGGCGGAAACCTCCCAACACCTAGCATTCATCGTTTACGGCATGGACTACCAGGGTATCTAATCCTGTTTGCTACCCATGCTTTCGAGCCTCAGCGTCAGTTACAGACCAGATAGCCGCCTTCGCCACTGGTGTTCCTTCATATATCTACGCATTTCACCGCTACACATGAAGTTCCACTATCCTTTTCTGCACTCAAGTCTCCCAGTTTCCGATGCACTTCTCCGGTTAAGCCGAAGGCTTTCACATCAGACTTAAGAAACCGCCTGCGCTCCCTTTACGCCCAATAAATCCGGACAACGTTTGCCACCTACGTATTACCGCGGCTGCTGGCACGTAGTTAGCCGTGACTTTCTGGTTAGATACCGTCACACCGTAAGCAGTTACTCTTACAGTCGTTCTTCTCTAACAACAGAGTTTTACGAGCCGAAACCCTTCTTCACTCACGCGGCGTTGCTCCATCAGACTTTCGTCCATTGTGGAAGATTCCCTACTGCTGCCTCCCGTAGGAGTATGGGCCGTGTCTCAGTCCCATTGTGGCAGATTACCCTCTCAGGTCTGCTACGCATCATCGCCTTGGTGAGCTTTTATCTCACCAACTAGCTAATGCGCCGCGGGTCCATCCAAAAGCGACAGCACAAAGGCCATCTTTCAAACGCAAACCATGTGGTTTGTGTTGTTATACGGTATTAGCATCTGTTTCCAGGTGTTATCCCCTTCTTCTGGGCAGGTTACCCACGTGTTACTCACCAGTTCGCCACTCAGTTGGATCCAGAGTCATGTTGATGCAAGCATCAACAATCATTAGGGCAACTTCGTTCGACTTGCATGTATTAGGCACGCCGCCAACGTTCGTCCTGAGCCAGGATCAAACTCTCATTTTAAAATGAGAACTTTACTAGCTCTGCTTTATTTTTTTGCAAATTGACATTGCATTTGTTTAATTTTCGAACTAAGTTCAAAAATTTCCTTACACTGTTTGTAATCAAAATCTTGTTCAGTTTTCAAAGATCTACTCAATTGACTGCCTCAGCAGTACTTGATTAATATTACACGCTATAACGCGGTTTGTCAACAACTTTTTTAACTGATTTAAATCAGTTTTTCGCGCTAACTTGTTAACCTCGTTTAACGAACATTTAATATAATACAGCCTTACAGCTTATGCGTCAACTAAAAATTAAACTTTATTGTAATCATTTTCATTTGCCAAACCAAAAAACAAAACAAAAAGGCCGCCAAGCTTGCTATTGCAAACCCAGTCAGCCTTTATTTATTATAATTCTTTTTTAATTGAATGATTAACTCTTTCACTCTCTTTAGAAATTAAATCAACCTTACCTTCAATTAATTTAATATCCATATTAATCTCACGAGTTAATCCTGGAGTATCTAATTTAGGTTCAAAAAATGCTTTAAATTCTTCTAATCTAGATTGCGTATGGAAAACATTAGCAGTCACAGTAATATAAGTAGCAAATTCCATATCACCACCAACTGTTTTTTCCAACCAATCCCATTCTTTTCTCATCCAATTCCAAGCAGCTTCTTGTCCCGCTTCATTAGCAAGTACTCCTCGGTACCAAGCACGTAAATCTTGTGGTTTAATGACATCTGCATTTTCAAAATCATTCACCAACTTATTTACTAAATCAGGATCTTTAAAGTTAGGAACCGCCAAACAAATATCTTGTTTAAAACTTGGATCAGAAGTTTCGTGATAAGCTTTCATTAATTTATCAAAAAGAGCTTCACTAGCAAAATTTTGCACTTCATTTTTCAATACTAATCCACGAATGTCTGCCGATAGAGAATCTAAATCATCTTCATTATCAGCATAAATTTCATGAGCTTGAGCAATTGAAATAACATCCTTGGCATATAATGAAGCATTCAAAACAAACGGTCTAGTCAGTTGGTCATCATTAGAATCTTCTTCCTTGGGATTCCAATCGAGTCGTTCAACTTGGCTACGACTAAGCTTACCAAACAAATTTTGTAAGTTTTCTTCATCAGATGAACCAGGTGTCACGAATTGCTTCAACGAATTAGCAATGTTATATAGAACAGAATTAACCGCAGCAGATTTATCACCGGCAAATTCCACTAACATTGGTACCAATTTAGCATATGACTTTCTTTGACCCAAAGCTAATAGATAAGCATCTTGTAAAATTTGACGTTTGGCAATCGCATCCAGTTCATCCGCATGCTTTAAAATATCATCCATTAATTGATCATCGTACATAACCACAAAATGAGAATTGTTTCCTTGGTTCAAACGGAAAGGTTCCCCAAATTGTGATCTTAGTTTTTGATAATTACCTAATTTAATGGTTTTTTCTTTCATAATTTGTGGTGTTGAATAGTTACCACTTAATGGAATTTCCCATTGACGACCTTGATCTTCACCTTCACCAATAAAGAACTGTTCTTGGCTCAATTCTAATTGACCATCTTCAGCGACTTTTGCAGTTACCACTGGATATCCTGGTTGTTCTAACCAAGACTGCATAATTTCACCAACGTTAATTCCCGCTGCATCTCCTAAAGCTTTCCAGAGATCAGCACCAGTAGAATTACCGT
Organism: Fructilactobacillus vespulae; assembly: GCF_047324295.1. Lineage (GTDB taxonomy): Bacteria > Bacillota > Bacilli > Lactobacillales > Lactobacillaceae > Fructilactobacillus > Fructilactobacillus vespulae. The sequence goes on from NZ_CP137138.1 coordinate 457,839, forward strand.
ACTTATGAGCAGCAAAGTAATTCTTTAGTCCTTCACGGAGGGCATCATCGCCAATTAAAGATCTAACCATTACAAGCATCCGCGCACCTTTTGCATACACAATTGCCCCATCAAACAATGAATCGATTTCAGCTGGATTATTAACATCCACGTGGACTGATTGAACTCCATCGGTAGCATCTCGTTTCAAAGCTGCAGGAACATCGTGTTGCTGGAATAGTTCCCAAACTTTCCATTCAGGGTTCAATGCATCTACCGCTACGTATTCCATCATATTGGCAAAACTTTCATTTAACCAAAGATCATCCCACCATTTCATAGTAACTAAATCACCAAACCATTGGTGAGCTAGTTCATGAGTAATCACAGTAGCAACCACTTCTTTAACATCTAAAGCAGTATTTTCCGGATCAAGTAATAAGTAAGATTCTCGGTAAGTAACTAATCCCCAGTTTTCCATTGCACCTGCAGAAAAATCTGGTAAAGCTAATTGCCATGAGTGTGGCAATGGATAAGGGGTTTGGTAGTAATCTTCGTAAAATTCAATTGCTCGTTTAGCGATATCTAAGGCAAAATCTAATTCACTAGCCTTGTGTGCTTTAGTAGCAAAAACTCCAACCTTCACTCCACTATCAGTTTCGGTAGTTTTGCTTTGTAAATCACCAAATGCAAATGCTACTAAATAAGTAGACATCTTAACAGTTGGTTGGAAATAGTGCACCCCATTTTCAACCCGATCCTCTGGCATATTAGCCAACACAACTTCATTAGCTTGTTCATCAAACTTAATTGCTAAAGAAAAAGTTGCTTTCGCTTCTGGTTCATCGACACAAGGAAATGCTTGGCGCGCAAACGTGGTTTCAAATTGAGTACCAATAACCTGTTTTTTCACGCCATTAACTTCATAATATGATGGATAAATTCCCATTAAAGTATCAGTTAAATCAGTGTGATACTTAATTTTCACTTTAACGTTTCCAGCTTGTGGCAAAGTAATTCGAACTGCTTCTTGTTTATCATCCGTTACAAACGGAACCGCTTGTTCATCTACCACTACTTCATCAATTGTTAAATTCTTTTGGTTCACAGCAATTTCGGTTTGAGTAGCATAACCTGCAATCGCAGTTTCACCACTAATGTTTTTTTGTTTTCGATCAACATCAACAAAAACATCATAATGCTCAGGTTGGAACACATCGTAAAAACGTTCAATCTCTGTCATTGTTTTACCTCTTCTTTATTTTTTCAAGTTATAGCAATTATATACCGCTAACCACTAATTTTTAAATAGTATGCTTACAAGCAAAAATCTACAAAGTCATAGTTGATTTTGTAGATTATCTGCCTAAATAAAATTATTTAACTTCAGTTTGAGTTAATTCAAGATTACTAAATGAGTTATCGCCATTAGAAGGTTTAACGCTGTAACCCTTAACCCGCTTGTTAACTGGTTCCCATGATAAATTAAATGCACCAGGAGCATATGCAGTTTCTTTGTTCATGTATGCTTGCCAGTCCTTAAATTGTTTTTCACGGTACTTATCGTCCCAAGCTTTTTCATTATTCATGTTGTTCATCAACTTAGTGTTTTCAGCTGAAACAAAGTGACCCAAGTTAAATGGTGCGTTTTGTCCATAGATTTGAGTTGGAGTTGGTTCAGATGACAATGACCAAGCACCGTTGAAAACATCAATATCTTTTTGATCTGGTTTTTGGATTTCAGCAGCATAACTATTGAATTCCATTGGTTTTCCAGAAGTGTACTTAACGTTCAATCCTAGTTTGTGCCATTGTTGCAATTCATATTTATGAGTTGCATTAACAGTAGCAGATGATGAAGCTACGGCAAAGTTAATTTCTAGTGGCTTACCATTTGGTTGAACTCTCCACTTGCCCTTCTTCTTGTAACCAGCATCATCAAGTAGTTTGTTAGCCTTATCCATATCATACTTGAAACCAGCTTCTTTAGAATTGTAAAGGTTTTTGAATACAGGTGGAAGCAATGTGTTAGCTCTCCAAGAAACTCCATTCCCAAATTTCTTAGAAACTTGATCAAGATCAATTGCATACATCATCGCTTGTCTCAAGTTTTTATTACTCATCTTCTTGTTCTTATCAGTCACTTGTTTGCCAGTCTTAGGATCCATATGGCCTAAATTAAAACCGAAGTAACTGTATGAAAGAGCAGGTTTTCCAACCACTTGATAGTTCTTCAACTTTTCAATCTTAGGATAATCAGCACCAGATGCCCCACCTTTCAAGAAGTCATACTTCTTAGCCTTCAAAGCAGCAACTGCATTGCTAGTTGAAAGAACTTGGATATCAATATGTTGAACCTTAGCTTTCTTACCCCAGAAGTACTTGTTAGGACTCCAACTAGTTGATTCACCTTCAACTACTTTATCCAACTTGTAAGCTCCAGTGAAAATTGGATTCTTTCGGATTTGATCTGAAGAAACAAGATCTGCAATTTTTACATCTTTGAGATATTCATAGGGTTCAACTGCTGACCAAATAAATGAGTTTCTAGCATATTGCATTGCTGGAGTTACGCGGTCAAAATGAAGAACGGTTTTTTTACCATTTTCGCCATCAGGATAAGTAATTCCAGAAATTGTGTCTGATTTACCTTCATGGTAGTCTTTCATACCCTTGATATTTTCGAAATCTTCACTATATTGTTGTGATTTTGACTCTGGGTTAGCGATAACTTCGTATGCATATTCAACGTCTTTAGCAGTAACCGGAGTTCCGTTAGACCACTTAGCATTGTCACGAAGGGTAATGGTTGCCGTTTTGGCTTTTCGATCTAGTTTTAGATTTGCCAAACCTCCGTCAACAATTTTGTAGTTATCATCAGTGGCAAACAAGTTGTTTAAGCCACCAGGAGAAAATACATCCGCATCAGTTGCTACTGAAGCTAAAGCTGGTGATGTAATCCCTGTAAATGGAGAATCACTAACTTCCCCAATCTTTAAAGTACCTTGATTTGCCTTATCGCTAGCTTTTTCTGAAGCACTATAAGTTTGTGGCAATTTTGGGGTTTTAGTTGCCGCGTCATCTGAACCGTTTGAACAAGCTGCCAATGATAGTGCAAGCAACGCAGCACTCCCAAACATCGCAAATTTGTGTCGTTTCTTCATTCCTTTTCCCTCCAAAAATTTTTGTTTAATATCATGAATCATAATGCCTACGATCTTTGCACCACCTCCTAAAAATGTTACTTATTTAGCTACCCTTTCTTTGGGTTGAGTCAGCAGTTCTTCTAAGTACCTGTCCAACATAACTAATTGCTAAACAAAGCAAAATAATTTCAACTGCGGCTGGTAACCATGTCCACCAATACTGCGTAATATTATTTGGATCATTAGCATTCGCAATCAAAGTTCCTAAGGAAGGCGTTCCATCTGGAAGCCCAAAACCTAGATAAGAAAGTCCGGTTTCAACCCCAATATTTTCTGCAAATGATAAAGTTGTATCCACAATTAATAACGAAGCAATGTTGGGTAAAATTTCTCGAAAAATTATTTTAAAATTACTGGTTCCTGACGTTTTAGAAGCCGCTACATAATCTTTTTGTGCTTCCGCCAAAGTACTAGAACGAACTAGACGCGAGGTCCCCATCCAATAAAATAATGACAAAAGTAATGTCAATGTAATGGCGTTGTAGTTTGGAATAATCGTTACAATCACGATGATAGTCATTAGCATTGGAATAATCATCATAAAGTCATAGACCCGCTGCATTGCTAAATCAACGTAACCACCGTAATATCCAGAAACCATTCCATAAACAATCCCAAACGTCGAAGAGATAACCGTTAATCCAATTGCAATTAAAATCGAATTTCTAGACCCAACGATTAATTGAGAAAAGATAGGACGTCCACTAGAATCAGCTCCCAAGATATAATTACTAAACGGTTTGGCATAATAACCCATTAAATCCGTTTCCATAATATTGGGAATGTTAATGAAAAACGATCCTAAAATCACTAGCAGAATGAAGAAGATAATAAATAATGCCGAAATCAAAGCTACTTTATCCGCTTTAAATTCATTTAACATCACCTTTACGGTACTGGGTGTCGCTTCCGCTTCCGCTTCTTTGGAAATCTCTAAAAGTTCCGCTTCAGAAAACTCATCACGAGCACTAAAATCATAAGCCATTTATTTTCTCCTTTCCTACTCAATTCGAATTCTTGGATCGACAATACTTAACACGATATCTGAAATTAACGTTCCCATTAAGTTTAAAAATCCGTATAACAGTACCAAGGTTGTGATTACCGTATAATCACGGAAGTTCACTGCATTTAAAAATAGTTGTCCCATTCCTGGGTATGAAAATATCATTTCTGTAAAAATTGAACCCGTTAACAAACCAGTAATGGAGTACCCCGCAAAAGCAGCAATGGGTAACAAAGAATTTCTAAAAATATGATGCTTATAGATATCTTTTTCCGGAACTCCTTTAGCAACTGCCGTTTTAACATAAGCCGAATGCTTGGCATCAATCACTTGCGACCTTAAATATTGCACAATATTAACGGTTCCAAATAACGCCCCTAGCATTCCTGGTAAAATAATGTGACTTAATCTAGAAAGTGAGGTTCCACCGAATCCATTAGCTGTCGGTGCAACCGATCCAGCAGTTGGGAACCAGCCTAATGCATAACCGAAAATCCAAATTCCAATTACCAAAACTACGAAAAAAGGAATTGACATAGTAATGTACGTGTAAATTCTGGTAATTGTATCCGGAAGTTTGCCTTCATGTTTCCCAGCATAAATCCCTAGTGGTAAACCAATAGCGTAAGTCATAATCATGGTGAAGAATGCCAACCATAAAGTATTCATTCCTCGTTGTTTAATCAGATTAACCACTGGCATTTGGTATTCATAACTCATTCCTAAGTTACCGTGGAATAAGTTAACCACCCAGTTCCAATACTGTTGGTACCAGGGATCAAACAATCCATTGGCTTCCATCAAACGATGAATTTGTGCCGGACTACTTTTAGGATTAATTGAGCCACTAAACGGATCCCCTGGCATTGCTTTAGCTAATAAAAACACCAAAATACTAAGCACTACTAGCTCAGGAATAATAATTAAGACACGTCGTAAAATCGTTTTCCACATAATTAATCTCCCTCTTCTTTAATGTTTTTGTATCTAAGCGCTTCTTTAGGTGGTAAAGAAACCAAGTGCCCCGGAGAAACTTCAACCATGGGATAAGCGCGATCTTCTGAATCATAGTATTCATTCCGTTTTTCTTGATATAACTTTTCAACTGCTTTTCTTTTGTCTCGTGCTTCACTGCGCTTATTAACATCCGTATCCGGAATCGCCGCTAACAACCGCTTGGTATAAATATGTTTAGGATGGTTATAAATATCATCACGACTACCAATCTCAACTACTTGTCCATTATTCATAATGGCAATTCGATCACACATATGCCGAACGACTCCTAAATCATGAGAAATAAACAAATAAGAAACCCCTAATTTTTGTTGGATTTTTTTCATAAAGTTTAAAACCTGCGCTTGCACTGATAAATCCAATGCAGAAACCGGTTCATCAGCAATAATCAATTTAGGATTCGTTGCCACAGCCCTCGCAATTCCAATTCGTTGCCGTTGACCCCCAGAAAATTGGTGCGGATATTTATATAATGAATCAGGAGAAAGTCCAACGATTTTCATCAATTCCAAAACTCGAACTTTTTCTTGACTAGCATCCAATTTCTCAAAATTTTTCAAAGGCTCCGCAATAATACTTTCAATTCTTTTTCTAGGATTAAGACTAGAAAATGAATCTTGAAAAATCATTTGTACAAATCGATCATAATCAACACTTGAACGTGATTTTTTAGCAGTAACGTCTTTTCCTTCAAACGTTATAGAACCAGAAGTTACATCTTCTAATCCGATAATTGCACGTCCTGTAGTTGACTTTCCGGAACCAGATTCACCAACTAATCCAAATGATTCCCCCGGCTCAATTTCAAAACTAACCCCATCAACTGCATGAACATTATCAACCACTCCGTTAAAGAAGCCGCCCCGAATAGGAAAATGGACTTTTAAATTATTTATTTTAATCAGACTCATTAGCCCTCTTCCTCCCTAAAGTAAAAATTCTTATAGCAGGTACAACGAACTTCGTGATCATTTCCAATTTTATGCATCACTGGATGCTCCTCATGCTCACTGGCCGCAATCCAAGGAATTCTAGGAGCAAATTTATCTCCATCAGCAGGCATTTTTTGTAGCGAAGGAACGGACCCCTCAATTACATATAAATCATCAGACTTACTGTTTATTTGCGGAATTGATTTCATCAATGATCTTGTATAAGGATGTTTAGGATGATTAAAAATCTCTTCTACAGAGCCCTTTTCTACAATTTGCCCCGCATACATTACGTGTACATAATCTGCAGTTTCTGCCACCACTCCTAAATCATGGGTAATTAAAATGATGCTAGAGTGGTTTTCTTTTTGAATATCTTTTAATAAATCTAAAATTTGAGCTTGAATGGTAACATCTAACGCTGTCGTTGGTTCATCCGCAATAATAAAGTCGGGTTTACATGCAATGGCAATCGCAATCACGATTCGCTGCCGCATTCCACCAGATAGTTGATGTGGAAATTGATGGGCCGTTCGTTTAGGATCTACAATTCCAACTTGATCTAATAATTCAAGCATGCGTTGGTGGCGTTCTGTTTTAGTCATATCCGTGTGATACAACAAAACCTCTTGAATTTGATCCTCAATTCGCTTTAACGGATTCAATGCAGATAATGGATCTTGAAAAATCATTCCAATCTTACTTCCACGAATTTTGTTATAGGCCGGTTCATCGATTTGAGTTAAATCTTGTCCCTCAAAATCAATTTCACCACTAATCTCAGTCTCACTAGGATCTTGCAATCCCATAATGGTGTTTACCAAAGTACTTTTACCACAACCTGATTCTCCAACAATCGCAAGAATTTCATCCTATTTAATTTTTAAATCAATCCCAGAGATGGCTTTATAAAATCGGTTATTCATTTTAAAAGAAGTCGTTAAATTCTCAACGTTGAGAATTGTGCGTTTTTTGTTACCAACATCTGGCATGTAATTACCTCCGAAAAAGTTTAAGAATTTTTTAAAATTAAATTTTTACTAGAATATCGTTTGAAAACACAAACGTCAACCGTAACATTTAAAAAAACTTAACCATTTTTACGAATTTATTAACTTTTTAATTAAATGTAATCGGTTACATTACTAACATTACTGCTTATTATAAAAATTGAAATTACCATAAAAAATTTTTTATTTTTATTTTATTTCAACCTAATATCATTTTTTTAATTGATACATTATGAAAACAAACATTTACTATAAATTAAGAACAATCTATAAAAGTTAAGCATTATTCATCAAGAATAAAAAAAAAGACCATCTCGTTTTATTCTGGTCTTTTTTAAATACATATTTAAATTGATAATATGGTAGAAAATTTTAAATGTTTTGCTTAATCTGCTCACAGCTATGTAAAAATAACATATGTTCTAAAACCTAACATTGTTCGGATATCTCCTCTCATTTCCTTTAAACTAAAAAAATAATTTCCAAATACCAATTTTTTTAATTTTGGTACCTTACAAAATCTCAATTAGTAAAAAAGTGCTAAAATTAAAGTTAATTCTCAATTACTTACGAAGGGAGTTTTGTATGTGTCTAAAGAAACCAAACGAGCAATTTTAATCATTGTTTTGGCTAACTTCATAATTTGCCTAGGTTGGGGGTTAATCATTCCAGTCGAGCCATTTATCAAACAAGAGTATCATTTAACGGCTGGACAAATGGGAATTATGACTTCTTTATTTGCTTTTTCCCAGTTTATTTTTTCTCCGATTGTCGGTAAATTATCGGATAAAATTGGACGACCCTCATTGCTAACCGCAGGATTACTTCTATATATGATTTCCGAAGTGATGTTTGCGGCGGTTAATAGTTTATCCCTCTTCAATGTTTCTCGAATCATCGGTGGAATTGCCGCAGCCTTAGTAGGAACCACTTCAATGGCTATGGCAGCCGATCTTTCTAGCGAACGTGATCGAGCCCGAGTGATTGGTTGGGTTTCTGCCGCTTTAAGTGGTGGTTTAATTATTGGACCTGGATTAGGTGGAGTCCTTGCTAACATCAGCTATAAAACTCCTTTTTGGTTTGCCGGTGCATCTGGTTTAATTGCTGCCATCGTATTTGTGGTTGGACTTCCTAAGAACGTTAAAAATAATAGTCATGGTGAAATTATCGAAGGAGTTTCTCATATTCCTGATAACGGAATTACTTCTGTTTTGAACAAAGCCATGGTAATTCTATTCGCTATGATTTTAATTTCTTCCTTTGGACTATCTGGCTTTGAAAGTATTTATACCCTCTACGTTAACCAAGTTTTCAAATTTACGTTAAACGAGATTGCTTTAGTTTTAATTCTAAATGGAATTTTTTCTCTAATTTTACAAGTGGTCTTATTCGACAAAATGGTCAATCTTTTTTCTGAGATTGGTCTTACCAGAATCTGTTTTGCAATTAGTACCGCAAGCATTATTTGGATTCTATTGGCCCACTCACAAATTGAAGTGATTATTGCCACCTTATTCATCTTTTGTGCATTCGATATTCTCCGCCCTTCAATTACTACGATTTTGACGCGTTTCGGTAAACAAAATCAGGGTTTAATTAATGGAATCAATATGTCATTAACCAGCGTAGGAACCATTATTGGACCTATTTTTGCTGGAATGTTAATGGATATTAGCCCGAACGTTCCTTACATTATCGTAGCCATTATCTTAGGTTTTTCGGCCTTTATCACCTTTATCGTTAGCTACGAAATGAAGGCAAACAAAAACGTTAATTTATAATTAGCGTAAACAAAAAGAACTAACTTTTCAGTTAGTTCTTTTTTATTTTTATAGATATGCTTTAAAGAATAGTTGTCCTGCCAAAGCAAAGGAAGCAATGGCGATAATGGTTCTTAAAACTTTTACATTAATGTGTCTAACAATGATTGGGCCACTGTAACCACCAATTAACAATCCTAAGCCAAGGGGAACTACTGCTGCCCAAGCAATGGTTGCATTGAAAATAAAAAGTAAGGTAGCCGCAATATTACATGCAAAAGCAATCACATTTTTAACCGCATTATACTCAGCAAAACTTTCATGAGTAATAATTCCTAGGATAGCTAGTAAAACCACCCCACCAGCAGCTCCAAAGTATCCCAGATAGGCACCCACAAACACGATTCCTGTATAACTGGCTAATTTGATCCAGTGATCTTTTTTGGGGTTTTTAATGTGTTCCTTTAACTTAGCGGAAGTTTTACTTTCCGTTCCTCTACCAGAACTAATTAACATAATTCCCGCAGATAAAATAAAAAACGGAACAATTTTTTCAAAGGTCGCTGCTGGTGCCACTAGTAATAGTGAACTTCCAACCAAACTACCAATTACGGCCAGAGTTGTGTAACCCAAAACTCGATGCCATTGACCGTGCAATTCCTTTAAAGAAGAGGGAATGGCACCAATTCCAGTACTTATTAAGGAAACTGTATTAGATACATTGGCAACTACCGGAGGAATTCCGACAATTAACAAGGCAGGATAGGTGGCAATTGATGCCAGTCCTGCAATGGTTGCCAGCAGTCCTCCCGCTATTCCTGCAACAAACAAAAACAAAAAATGTAATATCATGACTGAGAAATCTTCCTTCCAATCTTTCACCTAAATAACAATTGTTTTCATTATACTATTAAATTAGTTTTAAAACAGCGATTAATCTGGGATGTTTCATGTGAAACATTGCTTTAACAAAAAAACAGCCTTAGCAATAATTACTAAGACTGTTTTTAAATTTAAATTAAAGTTCTACTCCGTATTCATCGAAGAAGTGAGCCAATGGTTTTAATTCTTCACCATTGAATTTAGCGAATAATTCTTCAAGAGAGTAACGTTTACCTTCTTGTTGTAAGAATCTTTCATTAACTTCTTCTTGAAGTTTACCGTCAACAATCTTAACCGCAAGATCTTCAACTGGAAGTCCACGTTTCTTGTTGATAGCAACATCAATTAAGAATGGTTTGCCGGCTTTAGTAGCAGCAACTGCTTGATCAAAAGCGGCAGGCAAGTCCTTGTAATCTCTTACTCGAACTGCATCTAATCCCATTCCTTTGGCAATCATGGCGAAATCTTGTTGGTGAAGATCTAGACCAAAGATATCCATCTTAATGTCTTCTTGTTCACCTTCAATAAAGCTCAAGTTACCGTTTTGAGTAACAATGTTAATTACTGGTAATTTGTATTTAGTCATAGTTACTAAATCTTGCATTACCATTGAAAGCGCACCATCACCAGCAATGTTAAATACTTGCTTGTTTGGTTCGTCAAGTTTAGCAGCAATTGCACCAGGAACTCCTGAACCCATTGTGGCAAATAAAGCTGAAATTACCCATTTGTTAGCTGGTTTAAGATCTAAGTATCTAAAGGCATTGATAATGTTATCACCAACGTCAATTGAGTAAACAGCATCTGGTTCTGAGATTCGGTTAATTTGGTTATAAACTTGTGCAGGAGTTAAACTAGCATCTTCGCTAGCTAACATCTTGTTAATGTATTCCTTCCAGTTCTTTTGGTCAGCAACCGCTGCCTTAAAGAATGGAGTTGGAGCAACTTGTTCACTTCTAGCAACCACTTTTTCAGCAAAACTTGTTGCATCTGAAAGAATTGCTAAGTCTGGAACATGATGACTACCTAATTGACTAACTTGGTTATCAATTTGAATGTAGTTAAATTCGTGACTTGCATAGTAACTGTTAGCAAATGGGAAATCTCCACCGATTGCAATTACTAAGTCAGCAGTACTAATAATTTCATCCGCAGCCTTAGAAGCAGCACGGTTAGCAGTTCCTAGATTACCTTCATAATCTTCGTTAACTAAACCACGTGCTAATCCATCAATTACGATTGGAATTTGAAGCTTCTTAGAAAGTTCAATTAATTGATCTCCACCAGCTTTAATTCCACGACCGGCATGAATAACGGGACGTTTAGCTTCCTTAACTAATTTTAAGAATTCATCCACTTCTGCATCAGTTGCTTGTGGTTGAGCAGCTGGTTTTGCGTAAGTTGCAGATGCTGAATCGTAACGAACATCTGGAATCATTTCGAAACCAAAGTTATTAGGAATAACAACTACCGCAACCCCATTTTTAGCATAAGCTTCGTGAATAGCACGATCAACTACGTGAGGAAGACTTTCAGGTGTCATAACCACTCGGTTGTAAACAGCTACATCAGAAAAGATGGGTGTTTCTGGCATTTCTTGGAAGTAGTTATAGTTCATGTTGGTGTTAGGAACTTGACCTACCAAGGCTAACACGGGAGCATGATCTTCTTTAGCATCGTATAAACCATTCAAAAGGTTAACGGCACCAGGACCGGCTGAACCAAAAGCTACCCCAATTTGACCGGTTAATTTAGCGTGTGAACTTGCTGATAAAGCAGCAACTTGTTCATGACGAACTTGTATGTAATTAATTTTTTCTTTTTCAACATCGAGAGCGTGTAGCGTTGAGTTAATTGAACCACCAGGATAACCATAAACATTTTTTACCCCGTATGCTTCAAGAACTTTAAGCATTGCAACAGCTGCAGGAACTAATTTTTCATTTTTCATAAGTAATACCTCCTATGTTTGTCTATAATATATTCCTTTTTTAACCAATTTACCAGCATTTTATTTACCAAAATAAAAAGCGTACTAAATTAATCAGCACACTTTCTAATTCTTCAATTTTGCTCGTCGTTGTTTTTGCCAAATCACTAACCAAATGGTAATCGGAATCGTTAAAATTACCCCGATTGACGAGATCAAGGTCATGATAAATTCTGAAACCAGAATTTTATCATTAATAATCATCCCAAACGAATAATTTAATCGTGAAAACCAGATAAATAATCCCAATAGCTCTCCATAAAAACCAAAGAACAGGGTATTAAAGGCCGTTCCCACAATCTCTTTTCCAATGATTAAACCTTCACTACGCAATTTTTGCTCGGTAATCTGCGGATTATGATCCTCAATTTCCGTTAAACCAGTGGCAACCGCCACGGCTGCTTCAGCCACCGCTCCCAAACAACTTAAAATGGTCATCGCACAGGTAACATCTAAAAAGTTAACCCCGAGTTGGAGTGACAATCCTTCTAAGTCTTCGGTATTTTCTGAACCAAAACCTTGTACTTGAGCCCAGTGTTCGACCGGAATAATTAATAATATCACCGCTGCCACCACTAAACATGACGTAACAAAGGCAATATCCGCATTGCGACCCTGTTGGTTTCCAAAGTAAATGGAGACCACTAGGATAATCACTGAATTTACTAAAGTAACTAATAGATAAGGAAAGCCCCAGGCAATTAAAACTACCGATAAAAAAACCAGGGAAAGATTAATAATTAATCCCAAAAATGAAACAAATCCTTGCTTACCACCAGCAAGCAGCATGGCCGCAAACAAGATAATTATTAACGCCATCATGGTTGTCATTTTTTCACCACCTTGGTTTTACAAATTGCCCCCGCTAACAATCCCGTAATGGGAACCGTTAATGCAATTCCAATTCCACTGATTAAACTTTGGACCACTCCTAAAGACATAATCATTGAGTAAGAATATCCCCAACTATTACCGTTCTTTAGGAAAAGAACCATCATTGGAAAGGTACTAGCCACAAAGATTAAAAAGAGCACGTTAATTAAGGGCCCCATAATTGAGCGCCCAATTTTACGGGCATCGGCAAACAATTGCCAAAAAGTTAGAGTGGGTTCCTCGCGATTAACTGCAAACAAGCTAGAGGTAATATCGGCTGACAGATCCATAATGGCCCCCAAGGAACCAATCATACTTCCCGCAAAAAAGAGCGGCAAACGTTGCTGGGTCACGTAATCCATCATTTCAAAACTCATCCCTTTTTGGTGCGTCAGATTCATCACTACGTAGGCAATTAAAATTGCCGAAAACGTTCCTAAGATAGTTGCCAACACCGCGACTAAGGTTTCTTTGGACTTCCCAAAAATTAATAGCGCCGTTATCACTGTGAAGATAATGGATAAAATCGCAAATAATAGAAACGGATTAAAGTTAGTTTGCACGTCAATTTGGACCGCCACAAAGAATAGTAAAGCGTTAACTACTAGACTCAAGAGGGCCATTGAACCACGATATTTTAAAATTAACAACAACAAACAAACCGTTAACCAGACCAAGAAGACGACACTGGTATCCCGTTTAAAGCCGGTGATTAAAACATTATTACTGTTATGTTTATGCGGGCTGATATGCAGAAAAACCTGTTGACCGGTTCGATACTTTTGATCAGCAGCTCCGGTTTTCGAAAATTCATTTTGTAAACGATAGGTTTCGCCCCGATGATCCCCATTTAATACTTTTAAAGTCAGTTTTTGCTTTGTTAAAACATCTTGGTTATTAAATTCATCACTGGTTTTCACACGATCATAATCTTGCACCTTGGTAACCGTTGCTACCGGCTGTTGGTACAGTGACGCGTCAAAGTGCGTTAGCGCTACTAAAGCAACTCCAATTAGCACCACTAAGCCAATTAATAAATAACTAACCCGATATTTAGGCCTGATTCGTCCCACTCTTACATCTCCTTAGTTCATATAGTGGCTAGTCTACCACACTCGGTTACTTATGGTATGGACTCCCATTATTAATCATAAATGCTCGATAAATTTGTTCACAAAAGACCACCCGCATTAATTGGTGCGGAAGCGTAAAGCGACCAAACGAAATGGTTGCATTGGATCGCTTTTTAACTGCTGCTGACAATCCCAAGGAACCTCCAATTATAAAGGTTAAATCAGAATTTCCGTAAGTAGTTAATTGTTTAACCGTTTTTGCCAATTCTTCAGAACTATATTGTTTTCCCAAAATTTCCAACGTAAATACATATTCTCGATCAGAAAGCTTGGCTAAAATTCGGTCACCTTCCTTGTTCATTACGGCTTCCATTTCTGCTTTACTTAATGATTCGGGCGCCTTTTCGTCTGGAACCTGAATCACCTTAAATTTACAAAAACGCGAAAGACGTTTTTCATATTCCGCAATCGCATCTCTAAAATACTTTTCTTTAACTTTTCCCACTACCACTAATTTAATGTTCATAACTTAACCTTTCCAACAATTTGTCCACAAAGTTATCCACAGGAAGTGGATATGTTTCACAGTTTTCCACCATTTTTAGGGACCTTCTTTTTTCTTTAATTTGTCAATATTTTTTTTACTCACAATAGTTATTAACAGAAACACATGTTTGTTAACACAATTATCAACAGCGATAAACGGCGTCACTACAGCATCAGCAAAAACGTAGCAAATGTTACCCAAAGTTATCAACAACACCTGTGGATAAGTATCATAACTTTATTAACACTTAACAAATGCCGGTATCATAACAATCTCATTGTTAATCGTTACTTATCCACACACTTATCAACAGTAGTTTGATAACTCATTTTCCCGTTCAGTTTTTTCTTAATTATTCATTTTTTATTAAGTCGATAGTTCGTCATCTATTTTTTAACCTAACAAAACGTGGAATCGACTTTAACACTAATTTTCCGCTATTAACCCATTATAACTAAGTTTTACAAAAATTTTAACCAATTCCAGAAACCACATTCTGTTAAGTCCTAATTTTATGATTCGCTTATTTCATATTTAGCGCTTTATCCACAAACAAAAAAGGACTTTCCAGTCCTTTTAAAGCGTATATAAATCGGTAGGAACTTCCACGTCAGTATCATGTAGTTGAAAATCTCGACCTACTCCTAATCCATTTTCTTTCATAATTGAAGCCGCGGTTAAGCGCGCTAATTCTTTGGTATTATTGTGGTGACTCCGGTGTGCTAAAAAGATGTTCTTTGTTTGTGGCCCCATAACATCCATCAATACTTCCGTACCTTCTGCATTGGATAGGTGGCCCGTATCACTTTGAATTCGCATTTTAGTGGAATAGGAATAATCACCATTCATTAGCATCTCTGGATCATAGTTACATTCAAATAAATAACCATCCGCATTCCGAATAACACCCTCGATTTGGTCTGTAATGGTCCCTGTATCAGTCACAATTACAAAACTCTTTCCGTTGTGATGATAATTATAAAATTGGGCATGCGCGGCGTCATGAATCACAGAAAAACTTTCAATATCTAAATCACCCAGTTGCTCGGTTTGGTCTGCACCAAATAGATACTTTTGTTCCACGGGAATCTTACCAATTTTGTGACTCATCGCATCCCAGGTTTCTTGATTGGCATAAACATTCATTCCATACTTACGGGCTAAAATTCCCACCCCTTTGGCATGATCCGTATGTTCGTGCGTAACAAACATGGAGTCCACGTCGTTTAAATCCTTACCAATGGAATGCATGAGCCGCTCAATTCGCACTCCCGATAGGCCTGCATCTTGAATGACTTTGTGTTCTGGAGTTTCGATGTAGGTACAGTTACCACCACTTCCACTCGACAATACACTAACTTTAAAGTCATTATTTTCCATTAATTTTCCACGCTTTCTTTTGCTTGTTGATCTTGATTAACCACTTGTACATGTTCCATCTTAAACTCAGAACCATTAAAAGCGTTAATCCGATGAACCTGTTCTTTTCCGTTTGTCTTTGATTTAGTTGTAATAATCCAAGTTGGGATATAAACATCCTTACCGTTAATGTGTAACATCTTGCTGTATGCTAAATGGGCCCGCGTTATCTTCGAGTTATTAGGCACTCCATTATATTGGTATAACCAGATTACGGCTCGTTCTTGCGAGATTAAATCTGCCTTTTCATGCAAGATCTTAACATCAGTTAATTTTTGTTGTGAATAGCCCGTCAAATAATGATCATGACTAACGTTAAAGATTAGGTGACTCTCATCGTTATCAAAAACACCTTTGATGGCCTTTTGATCGTAGACTACTTTAGTTTTGGTAGAAAGCGCCTCGTTATAAACGTATGAATCCCCGTTTAAGACGAATCCCTTTTTCTTTAAGAGATCATTAATCTTATTTTCGGGATGATCATCATCGACTTTGATTTCATTTTTAAAGGTGCTAGCCAGGGTATCATCGTCTTCTAATTGCGCAGTCTGATTCTTTAAGGTATTAATTTGATTTTCTAGTTCACCATCTCTGGTTGCTGATAGATAATAACCGATTCCCACTTTTTCCGATAGTTTACCGATTGAAATATTATCTCGTTTCATCTCTTTAATAATGGAGCTACTAGAATTAGCCGTATTGGTATCATTTTGAATATTATTATTCTTAGTCATCATAAAAAGAAAAATATCAATCACAATGAAGGCTAATAGAAAGATTTCCTGAATTCGTCTAAAGTTCATCAGAATCCCCCTCTCTCACCTGCGTATCTAGATACTTATAGTTTAGCCACTGGTCATTATATTTCACAAACCAGGTCGGCTGCATTGTTACAATTAACTTATTCTCGGAATCCGGCACGAGTTGATAGCCTAGTCGCATCCCACTAATTTGTTTCATATCGACCTTACTCTTTTCCAAGTCACTAAGTAACGTTTTCGAACTTGGCAAGGTGGTGGCCTGTTTATCGGTAGGCACGGGAACTAGGAATTCTCGTAGTGAAAATGAATAGCGTTCCGTATTTCCGTTTAAGAATTTATACGTATATACCCCCAGCTGCTCGTTGCTATAAACAGGGAAGCCTTCGATATATTGTCTAAAGGAGACGGTTTTTTCGTCCTTATTATAGGTATCAAACTTCGTACTATCCAATGGGAAGCCTAGTTCAATGGCATTTTGGTAAGCGGAATTCAAAGCCATCGCCTCTGACTTAATCTTTTGGGTCGGACGATAATTGGTATAAATCACGTCACCGTTGTTATCAAAGGTTAAATCCTTATTTTGGGAACTATAGATAACCTTATCAGTATGATGCTTGATGCTGGCATTACTAGTACTACCGATAATTCGATTCAAATAGGTCCCTTCGTTTTCTTCCCGAAGCATGTAACCGTAATCTTTCATCTTAATCTGACCAGGGAAATATATAAATGGATTTCCATTAATGGTTTTTAGTTCTACTCGATTTCTGGTTACTTGATCATCGGTAATTGACTTAATCTTTTTCAAGTTCAAATCACTAACCTCAGCCCGATAAACCATGTAGTGGTCGTCGTTTAATAAATAAACGTATTTATCTTTATTAGTCGACAATAAAATTCGTTTAATACTACCTTTGTCATTAAAACCATCGTAGTTAAAGATTTTCGCTAAAATGTTGGAAGAAATCGGATTGTTATAGTTCAACATCAACATATCGGACTGATTGGCAATCCGATAGTATTCATCCTTATTATTTTCAGAAATCTTTTTAACGTGGGAATATTGGAACTTTTGCATTTCCTTAAAAACTTCCCCCACTACGTTAGTACTTGAACTAGTTACTAAGTATTGGTCCTTGTCTTTGGCTTCAATCAATTGCGTAGGTGAATAAACGTCACCTAAATCATAAGAATTCGTTTCCTTGCGAAATGACGATGATTGACTTTCGTTATTATTACTACTGTAGCGTGCCGGATTGGTTAACAAAGAAACCGTCATAATCAAACTAATTAACACGGCGATTCCTAATAAACTTGGTAACCAATACTGCTTAAGCTTTTCCATCATCCCACAAGTCCTCCTCAACTGATTCATAAGGTAAGGTTATATAAAATGTTGATCCTTGTCCTTCGGTACTTCTAACGTAAATATTTCCCCCAAAGTTTTCAATGATTTCTTTAGAAATGGCTAATCCTAAACCACTTCCTCCTTGGGCACGAGACCGGGCTTTATCAACTCGATAGAAACGATCAAAGATATGCTTCAAGGCCGGTCTAGGAATTCCTAGCCCCTCATCAGAAATACTCATAATAATCTTGTCATTATTTTCCAGTAATCGTGCGGTAATCGTTCCTCCATCCGGAGAATACTTCACCGCATTATTCATGATGTTATCAACCACCTGAGTAAAACGGTCCGTATCGATTTCTGACCAGAGATCCTGTTTGATAAAGTCTCGTTTAATCTTATAGTGCTTCTTATTATCATCCGTTTTCACAATCATATCGAAGCGGTCCAAAATATAATTAAAGAGTCGGTTAATATTAACTAGCTCAGTTTCATATTTTTGCGTACCAGAATCCATTCGAGAAAGCGTTAGTAAATCATTAATCATCCGAATCATTCGGTTAGTTTCATCTTGGGTAACGTGTAAAAACTTAGGAGCTAATTCTTTATCTTCCCAAGCACCGTCTAACAACGCTTCAATATAGGAATGTACACTGGTCAACGGCGTTCTTAACTCATGTGAAACGTTAGAAACGAATTGACGCCGATCCTCATTGATCTTTTGTTGGGCGGTAACGTCATGGAACACACACACAATTCCGTTAATAAAGCCTGATTTTCGTTGAATCAAAGAAAAGTGCGTCGATAAAATTAATTTGTGTTCTGGAGTGGAGAAGTCTAATAAAACCTGGCCGGGATCATCAATTAAATCCTTCAAAGTATATTTTTCTTGAAGTTTTAAGACATCTAGGATGGGTTGCCCCACTACTTCTTCTTTCACATCACTTAGTAAATCCAATGCTTCATCATTTACGATGCTAACGACTCCACGTCTATCAGTGGCAATCACTCCGTCGGTCATGTTATCCAAAACGGAGTCTAGTCGCCGTCGTTCTGACTCGGTGAGCTCTTGTGATTCCTCAACCTGAACTGATAGATTATTAACGGCGTGCGCTAACTGACCCAACTCATCATGACCGTAAACCTGGACGTGACCTGAATAATTACCACGGGCAATTTGTTCCGTTTGCCGTTTCAATTCTTCAATCGGCTTGGTAATTGCTCGTGAAACAATCATGGTGATCAAAAGTCCCACCAAGATTGAAAGGAAGGCCGCAAATAGATAAATGGTCGTAACGTTATTAATATTGCGATAAACCTGGCCTAAATTGGCCCGGATGTAAACAGCCCCAATAATCCGATTTTGGTTCTTTTCGTTATCCAGTAAGGGCGTAATTATCGTGTAGTAACGACTATCGTTAGCTGACGTGTTCTTTTGAATCGTCTTTCCGTTGTACAACGTACTCTTGATGTCGCTATCGGTGTTCTTTTGACCAACTACCGATTGGTTACTACTTTGACTAGTACCTCGAATATTATCGTGAGCATCCACCACCGTAATTTGATCAGCGTTACTAATGTCTGCATCTTGCAGTAACGTTTTTATCTGTTTATTAGCCTTTACCTGATCCTTATCAGTTAATTGTTTCTTTAGGGACGTCTCTACGTATGGTTTTAACTGAATTGAATCTTTAAAGGTATTTAAGTTTTGGTATTCTAATTGGCGCACAAAAAGGGCTCCCACCGTTTCAAGGGTTAGGAGCAAGATTAGCGCAAAAACCAGGGCAATTTTAAAATGAATTGATTTAAAAAATTTCCACTTTTTTTCCATTTTAACGACCCTTTCAGCTTATTTATCTTCTGAATCTGAATCAACGACGAAGTATCCCACTCCACGACGAGTTACCAACCATTTAGGGTGGCTAGGATCATCTTCAATCTTTTCTCGTAAACGACGAACGGTTACATCAACCGTTCGAACATCTCCAAAGTAATCGTAGCCCCAAACCGTTTGGAGTAAGTGCTCTCTAGTCATTACTTGGCCGGCGTGTTGGGCTAAATAATGGATTAATTCAAACTCACGGTGAGTTAAGTCCACGGGTTCGCCATCCTTAGTCACTGAATATGATTCCGGATGAACTGTTAAATCACCAAAAGTAATTTCTTTTTTACCATCATCTTCTGCTGCATTAGCTTCACTAGAAACTGATTGACGTCGTAAGTTAGCCTTCACGCGGGCTACTAACTCACGGTTAGAAAATGGTTTGGTAACGTAATCATCCGCACCAATTTCGAGTCCTAAAACTTTATCTAATTCAGAATCCTTGGCGGTTACCATGATGATAGGAATATCCAAAGTTTTTCTGATTTCCTTAGCAACTTCTAACCCGTCAATTTTAGGCAACATTAAATCTAGGATCACCAAATCGTATGATCCTTCTTCAATTTCTTTTAGGGCTTCTTCCCCATCGTATGCAACTTCTACTTCATAGCCTTCTTTAGTTAGGCTAAATTTTTCTATATCGGTAATTGGTTTTTCGTCATCGACAACTAATATTTTTGCCATTGTTAATACTCCTAAAATACTTATTATTTTTCACTAGATTTTGGGGTCAAGGCTTACAGTACTGCTCAACCTTACCCAAGTATACCATATATCTTATTTTTGCTAATTCTACCGTCTTGGATCGTCAATTTTTTAAGGATAATTTTAAAATTATCGTTGCATGGATTTTGGCGATATGCTAATATAATATATGTACTTTGATATGGGCAGTTAGCTCAGCTGGCAGAGCAACGGACTCTTAATCCGTGGGTCCAGGGTTCGATCCCCTGACTGCCCATCATATCGAAAAGAAATCATCTTTGGATGGTTTCTTTTTTTGCCTAAATCTTACCAACTAAAAAACCGATTAAGCAGCTGCTTAATCGGTTTTGTTTTATTCAAGTTCACGTTCTGCCTTATTAGCAGCGTAATAACCATATAGGGTCACAATTGATCCTAAAATGATGATCATAATTCCAATGGTACTCCGTAACCCAATTTGTTCCCCAATCAAGAAATAAGCAAAGATGGGAGATAAAACTGGTTTAAAGAAGAATACTAGCGAAGCCATTGAAACTCCTCCATTTTGAAGCGCTAAAAAGTAAAAGGCAAATCCTCCACCAGTAACTCCGATTCCCACAAAGGCTAAAATCCATAAGTTGGGTAAGTTAACGTTTGTAAAAATTGGAACGTCAGCAAAGGCCTTTAACCAACTTACCGATTCCATATAACTTGCTACTGCTGGAATTTTAGTGACTAAAATAATTACTAATAACTCGACGGCACCGGCAATGAAGGTAAAACCAGTCATGATTACCCCGTCGACATGAATCTTTAAAGAACTCGCCTGCGACATAATGCTGTAAAAACCAAATGTCGCCGCAGCTAGGATTGCTAAAGAAATCCCAATTGGATTGGTTAATTTAAACGGATCGATAATTACCAATAATCCCACCACTGACAAGATTAACGAAATGATATCAGTTCGCGAAATATTTTCCTTTAAAATCAAATACGCAAAAATTAATGCAAACACCGGATTGCAGCTAAATAATACCGCTACAATGGCCGGTTCCCCGTACACAATTGCTAACTGGTAAAGGGTCATTGACACTACCACACAGAGCAATCCCGTAAACGAGAAGATCTTCCAATCCGCAACCGTTAAACGATGACGAAGCTTTTTTAACCTTACGATTGCAAAGGGAAGAATTACCAATCCTCCTAATGTAAATCGAATTAAGTTTAATTGCATGGGGTTAAACTGACTCCCAGCAATCTTTAACGAAATTTCCATTAAACTAAATAAAACCGTTGAAAATAAGACATACAGTAATGATTTCTTCATAATATGCAATCCACCTCTTACTATCCAAAATACAAAAATTCGAGTTAAATTGCAAATTAAAAAGGATTAAAAGTGGACGTTTAGACCACCATTAACCCTTTTATGGATGTGTATACGAAATATTTGAAAATTTGTTAAACGATTTTACAAAGAGGAGTTTTACGGTTCCCCGCGCTCCCGAACGGTTCTTTTCGATAATTACTTCGACTTCCCCGACGTTTTGATCCTCTTCGTCTTTGGGTGCCGGTGGCTGTTGTTGCATTCCACCGTTATCACCATCATCCGATGATCCTTCTCGTTCGTAGTAATCATCTCGATAGAGAAAGGCTACGATATCGGCATCCTGTTCAATTGATCCCGATTCACGAATATCAGATAGCACTGGTCGCTTATCTTGACGTTGTTCCACCCCACGAGAAAGTTGGGATAGCGCGATAATTGGTACTTGAAGTTCGTTCGCTAGCTTCTTTAATTGCCGCGAAATTTCTGAAACTTCTTGTTGCCGACTCTCACCCTTATTTCCTTCAATCAATTGGAGATAATCAATCACGATTAAACCTAAGCCACCATCTTCCACGTTTTCGTGTTCGGCTTCTTTTTTCAACCGTCGACAGTTGGCTCGAATAGAAGAAATTCGATTTCCGGGAGTGTCATCAATAAAAATTCTGGATTCAGATAAAGTTCCCATTGAAACCGTTAAACTTTGCCATTCTTCTGAGGTTAATTCCCCCGTCCGCAAGTGATTGGCTTGGATACTACCTTCTGCACAAAGCATTCGGTTTACCAATGATTCCGCACTCATTTCCAGACTGAAGATGGCAACCGTCTTGTTAGACTTGGTTCCCACCTTTTGGGCAATGTTTAAAGCAAAGGCCGTCTTACCAACGGCTGGTCTGGCAGCTAAGATGATTAACTCACCCGGATGGAGTCCAGTGGTCATCTTATCTAGATCCGCAAATCCCGTCGCCGTTCCGGTAACGTTTTCGCCCCCATTTTGGGATAGTTCTTCAATCTTGGCCCATGATTCGTTGATAACCTCATCGATGTTTTTGAAACCACTTTGATTACGATCTTCTGAAACATCCATGATTTCTCGTTCGGCGTTATCTAGTAAATCATCAATGCTTTCATCTTCATCATAACCATCGCTGGCAATTTTCGTGGCCGTTTCAATTAATTTTCGCTGCGTGGCCTTTTTGTGCACAATCTTGGCGTAATATTCAATATTTGCGGCCGTCGGAACTGAATCCGCTAATTCCACGATGTAGGCAATTCCACCGACATCATCAAGTTGATTTTGCCCCTTTAATTTATCAGAGACCGTCACCACATCAATCGCTTCATCAATGTCTGCTAAATCAACCATTGCTTGAAAGATAATTTGATGCGCTCTTTTATAGAATTCATTGGCAGAAAGGGATTCCATGGCTCTCGTGATGGATTCTGTACTAAGAAAGATTGATCCTAGAACAGCTTTTTCCGCTTCAATATTGTTGGGCGGCGTATGATCAAGTAAAACATCATTATTCATACAAAATCTCTTTTCTAATGACTTTAATAACTATTTTTCGGCAACGTGAACACGAATGGTTGCCACTATACTAGGGTGTAGTTTCACGGGAACGTTAGTGTATCCCATGGTCTTAATTGGTTCTGAAAGTTCAATCTTACGCTTATCAATATTAACTTGGTATTGATCAGCTAAGGCCTTCGCAATTTGCTTGCTAGGAATTGAACCAAAGATTCGACCTTCTTTTCCTGATTTAGCGGTTAATTGAACCACTGTATCATCTTTTTCCAAGAAAACCTTTAGCTTTTCTGATTCTGCTAATTCTTCTTTAGCGTTTTGTTCTGCTTGGCGTTGTTCCGCCTTAACCTTGCTAACTGCTGATTTAGTAGCATCTTCAGCTAGTCCTTTTCTAATTAAGAAGTTTTGCGCATAACCCGCAGGCATCTCTTTGATTTCTCCACGTTTACCTTTACCTTTAACATCTGCTAAAAAAATAACTTTCATGTCATTTACCTCTTTTTATTAGTTTTTTTCGTCTTTATTGTCGTTTTCCTCGTCGTCATGGTTAAGTACCCCTAACAACATTGCTTGCGCTTCAGAAACGGTTTTGTCCTTAATCTGAGTAGCTCCGGCAACCAGGTGGCCACCGCCTCCCAAGGCTTCCATAATTAACTGAACGTTAATAGCACCGGTACTTCTAGCAGAAATCCCAATGACATCATCTACCCGTCGGTAAACGATAAAGGAAGCATCTACTCCATCCACGTTAATTAAGGAATCAACGGACTTCGCAGCGGTTACTGAATCATACTTTTTGTCGTCTTCTGCAGTAATCACCGCCATGTTTCCGTTGATAAATTCTACCATGGATACCAAGTGATTTTCATCCATAAAGTAGTTTCTATTTTCCTTCATAAAGGAAGAAATTTCATCGACATTCGCACCAGAAGAACGCAGATAACTGGCTGCATCAAAAGTTCTCGTTCCCGTTCGAACCGTAAATGATTGGGTATCGACCACAATTCCCGTTAGCATAACGGTTGCTTCTAGTTCATTAATGGGTTCTGCTGTCTGTGATTGATACTCAAACATTTCGGTAATCAATTCACACGCTGATGAGGCATAGGGTTCTACGTATGCTAATAATGGATTATCAGGAAACTCCTCAGCACGACGGTGGTGGTCAATAATTACCACCTTATTTTGCAATCTTTCATATAAATTAGGCGCTAATCCAATCATTGGGTTAGAATGGTCCACCATGATTAACAGACTGTCATCCGTCGCCATTTTGACCGCTTTATCGGAAGTTACGATGGCATTTTTAATTTCTGGTTCATCTTCAATTTTATCTAATAAACGTTGAATGTCGGTATAAACGTTCTTTTCATCAAAAACGATGTAACATTCTTTGCCGTTCATTTCGGCAATCCGACGAATCCCCATTGCGGCACCCCAACAATCCATATCTGGATGAGAGTGACCGTCAACGAAGATTTTGTCAGCACCGTTAATTAGCTCTTGCAAGGCAGACGTAATCATTCGTGCTCGAACTCGAGTCCGTTTTTCCATAGGGTTAGTCTTTCCCCCAAAGAAACGGGCCTCTCCATCTTGGGGCTTAATTACGGCTTGATCGCCTCCTCGACCTAGGGCTAAATCAAGGTTGCTTTGAGCTAAGTCAGATAGATTGTTCAAATCAATGGAACCATACGCAATCCCGATACTTAGAGTTAACGGAATGTTTTGCTTAGAAGTTCCCTGCCGAATGATGTCTAAGATATTAAAGTTATCCTTTTCAATCTCGCGCAATGCCTTAACGTACATCATCATCATATAGTGATCAGAATCAACTCGTTTTAAATAAACCCCATACTTTTGGGCCCACTCACTAAGTTGATTGGTAACGTAGTTTTTAATGTTTGAAACTTCTTGGTCAGTCATTGATTGGCTAACTTCATCAAAGTTATCTAAATCAACTTCCCCAATCACAATTTTTTCATCCTCATAACGACTTTCAACTTTCGTATAGTGAGTAATGTCCATCATGTAAATGGTACGATATTGATGTTGGATTAGCATCATGAAACGATGTTCGTTCCAGTTTACCTCAAAGTATTTTTCATCTTCCCAGTGTTCTTTTACAATCTCTGCCAAACTCGAATCAATTGCTTCTAAAGTTTGTTGGAGAACCTTTTGATCCTTAAAGTATGGGTGAAGATACGGATTCATCCACGAAACTCGATTATGTTCATCTAATAAAAGCATCCCAATTGGCATCTCAATCAGTGATTCTTGTTCACCTCTGGAAATCAAATAGGATAAATCATTTAAATAATTTTTAGCGTTTTGTTCAACAATGTTTAAGTTTTTGATTGTGTAGGCTAACCCTACAGAAGCAAACACCAACAATACGGTTCCCACAATCGTGTTATAGAGAAATGCAATTACTAATCCCAAAATCAAACTAATTGCAATGAATGCGGTGATTCCTCGCAAGCGTTTATTTTGGAGAAAGGGCGGTAAATTGAATTTTTGAGTCTTATTCTTCATCCTAACCTCCTACTGACATAGTTTGTTTCTATTCTATCACAAAGGAACTGAGGTAGATTTTAAAGTAAAAAAAAGACTTAGCAATCGCTAAGTCTTTTAATTTAATTAGTCTTCAACTACGAATGGTAGTAAGGCCATGATACGTGCACGTTTAATTGCGCTAGTCAACTTACGTTGGTTCTTAGCACTAGTTCCAGTAACACGACGTGGTAAAATCTTACCTCGTTCTGAAATGAAACGTTTTAAAAGATCAGTATCTTTGTAATCGATGTATTCGATGTGGTTAGCAGCGATGAAGTCTACCTTACGGCGACGGTGTCCACCTTTTCTACCACCTCTTGGATGTCTTTGTTCAGCCATGTTTTTCCCTCCTCGTTCGTTAATCGGATCTCTACCTTAATTAAAAGGGAAGATCGTCATCGGAAATGTCGATTTGGTCACCACCGGCAAATGGATCAGCAGAATTACCTGCAGAACCATTATTAATGTTTTGGTTATTGTTACCAGCATTATTGTCGGGAGTGCCAAATGGATTTTGTTGAGGAGCTTGGTTACCAGCGTTGTTTCCACCTTGTGAACCATTTTGACGTGGTTCTAAGAAGGTGAAGTTTTCAACGACGACTTCGGTCACGTAGACCCGTTGGCCTTGTTTATTCTCATAGTTTCTAGTCTGTAAACGACCTTCAACCCCTATAAGAGTACCCTTGTGAACGAAGTTGGCAAGGTTTTCAGCTGATTTCCGCCAGATAACACAATTGACGAAGTCAGCTTCTCTATCACCATTAGCACTGGTGAAACGACGGTCGACAGCTAGAGTAAATGTTCCAACTGCAGCACCGCTTTGAGTGTATCGCAAATCAACATCTCGTGTTAAACGTCCGGTTAGGACAACGGTATTAATCATACTGAAAAACTCCTCTCTGTTTTAAAATTTATTATTTATCGTCACGTACAACAGTCATTTGGCGAAGAATATCTCCGCTAAATTTTGAAAGACGATCAAACTCATCAATTGCTTTGCTGTCATCAGCAGTTAAGTTAACGATGTGGTATAAACCTTCGTTAAAACCTTTGATTTCGTAAGCAAGACGGCGTTTAGACCAGTCTTTTGAGTTGATTAACTTAGCACCATTATCAGTCAAGACGTTGTCAAAACGTTCTACTAAGGCAGTCTTAGTAGCGTCATCAATATCAGGACGGATGATGTAAGTAATTTCATATTTAGTTTCCATGAATTACACCTCCTTATGGACTTTAGGCCCTCCAGTGATTTGAAGAGCAAGGGCAAACTGGTAAAATTCCCAGTTCACAAGTTATAAGTATAACACTACTTGTTGCTAGATTCAATTCACAAAATGTTTTTTTACGATACTTTATTAAATACGAAAAAAGAACCTCATTTTTTTGCAAAATGAAATTCTTTTTTTAATTATTCTTCAGTTTCAGCATCCTCTGCTTCTACGTCTTCTTCGTCTTGTTTTTGCACAATTGCCATCGTTGCAACCTTAGAATTTTCATCCACTCGAATTAGATGAACTCCTAGCGTTGCTCGTCCGGTTTCTGAGACGTTTTCCGCGGCAAAACGAATCATAACTCCTTGGTCAGTAATTAACATGATATCTTCATCACCACTAATTACTCCCATTCCCACTAGGGGACCGTTCTTTTCACTAACGTTAGAAGTCTTAATTCCTTTTCCACCACGACCCTTAATTGGGTATTGATCGGCCGGCGTTTGTTTTCCATATCCCTTTTCGGAGATAACAAACACAGTTGAATCAGGAGCTAAAATGGCAGATCCGATTACGTTATCATCTTCTCGTAAACGAACTCCGCGAACTCCAGAA
The DNA here is from genome assembly GCF_047324295.1 of Fructilactobacillus vespulae. Classification (GTDB taxonomy): domain Bacteria; phylum Bacillota; class Bacilli; order Lactobacillales; family Lactobacillaceae; genus Fructilactobacillus; species Fructilactobacillus vespulae. The sequence continues at coordinate 485,442 of NZ_CP137138.1, forward strand.
GCTGAACGTCCCATCGAACGAACGTCGTTAACCTTAAAGCTAACGGCATAACCTTGGCGAGTTCCAATGATCATGTTTTCTTCTTCACTGGCCAATGAAACTTTAATTAGTTCATCGTTTTCGTGCAGGTTAATTGCTTTTAGTCCGTTGTTGCGAATGTTAACAAATTCGGTCAATGGAGTTCGCTTAACCGTTCCCAACTTAGTGGTGAAGAAGAGGTATTTCAACTCATCATCACTATTAGGTTCAATTAAGAGGACGGTTTGAATCTTTTCTGATTCACCTAAGTTAATCAAGTTGACGATTGGAAGTCCTTTAGCAGAACGACCGTATTCCGGAACCTCGTAGGCCTTCATGCTATATACCTTACCGGCATTGGTAAAGAAGAGTAGCAAGGCATGGGTAGAACCGTTAATTAGATGTTCAATAAAGTCATCTTTGTTAACGCCCATTCCCTTAATTCCACGACCACCACGGTTTTGCGTCTTAAAGTCATCCGTTGGAATTCGTTTAATGTAACCGTTGTGGGTCAACGTAATGGTAACGTTCTTATCTTCAATTAAGTCTTCGTCTTCAATGCTAGTAATTTCACCAATCATTAGTTCAGTACGACGTTCATCACCAAAGCGTTTTTGAATTTCTAACAATTCGTTGTAAATGATTTCAGTGATTCGTTCGTGCTTGCTTAAGATGTCTTTATAGTCAGCAATTTGGGCCACTAGTTTTTCGTGTTCATCACTAATCTTACCGCGTTCTAGTCCGGTTAAACGAACTAGTCGCATGTCTAGGATTGCTTGAGCCTGTTTATCGTCTAGTTGGAACTGATTAATCAATTCATTTTTGGCGATTTCAGCCGTCTTTGAACCTCGGATAATTGCAATAATTGCATCGATATTATCTAAGGCAACCAGTAAACCTTCTAAGATGTGTGCACGTGCTTCCGCCTTTTTCAAGTTGAAACGGGTTCTTCTAGTAATAACTTCTACTTGGTAATTCAAGTAGTTAGTCAAAATTTCTTTGAGACCGAGAACCTTAGGTGCACCGTCGTTGATTGCCAACATGTTAAAGCTAAATGAAGTTTGCATTAGGGTTAACTTGAAGAGGTTATTTAAAACCACTTCAGCACTAGCATCACGACGAATGTCAATCGTGATCCGCATTCCTTCTCGGTCAGACTCATCGTTAATTCCCGTAATTCCGTTAATTCGTTTGTCCCGAACTAATTCGGCAATTCGTTCGATTAACTTGGCCTTGTTAACCATGTAAGGAAGTTCGGTAGCCACAATGGTTTGTTTACCGTGCTTATCTTCTTCAATATCAGTTTTGGCGCGCACCGTAATGTTTCCCCGACCCGTTTCATAGGCCTGGCGAATTCCAGATTTACCCATCACGATTCCCCCGGTTGGGAAATCAGGTCCAGGGATCACTTCCATTAACTCATTCACATCCGCATCCGGATTCTTCATCAAGGTGTGGATGGCAGAAATAACTTCACTCAAATTATGTGGTGGAATGTTAGTAGCCATTCCGACCGCAATTCCCGTTGCCCCATTTAGTAATAGGTTCGGAATTCGAGCTGGTAAGACCACTGGTTCTCGTTCAGTTCCATCATAGTTAGGAAGGAAATCAATGGTGTCTTTGTTGATGTCTCGCAACATTTCAACTGAAATCTTGCTTAGTCGAGCTTCGGTATAACGCATTGCGGCAGCACCATCACCGTCGACTGATCCAAAGTTTCCGTGACCATCTACTAATAAATAACGGTAGCTAAAGTCTTGGGCCATGCGAACCATTGCTTCATAGATTGAGCTATCACCGTGGGGATGGTATTTACCCATAACGTCTCCCACGATTCTGGCCGATTTCTTGTATGGTTTATCCGGAGTAACTCCCAATTGATCCATTCCATACAGAATTCTTCGGTTAACTGGTTTTAATCCATCTCGTACATCTGGTAATGCTCGCGCCACAATTACACTCATTGCGTAATCTAAGAATGAAGATTTCATCTTTTTAGATAAATCGACATTCGTGATTCTAGTTTCTGGCGTGTCAATTTCATTTGCCAAGTGCCTTGCCTCCCATTCTTTTCCTTTGCAGTCTCTTCCAATGTTTCATGTGAAACAATTAAATATCTAAGTTTTCTACAAATTTAGCGTTATTTTCAATAAATTCACGACGTGGACCAACCTTTTCACCCATCAACATGGTAAAGGCATCGCTGGCCCCTTCCATATCTTCCGAGGTAACTCTGATGAGGCGACGGTTAGCAGGATTCATAGTAGTTTCCCAAAGTTGTTCCGCATCCATTTCACCTAGACCTTTGTATCGTTGAATTGAAGGCTTAGGCGATGCAGGTAATGAACCTAAAACTTGTTTTAATTCTTCGTCTGAATCAATGTATTTTTGGAATTTATTTCCCTGACGCACCCGGTATAGTGGTGGTTGAGCAATGTAGACATACCCTTTTTCCACCATGGGACGCATAAAGTTATAAATCAAAGTTAATAATAGGGTTTGGATGTGGGCACCATCAACATCGGCATCTGTCATGATGATTAACTTATGGTAGTTAACTTTTTCGATGTTAAATTCTTCCCCAAAGCCAGTTCCCATGGCCGTAAATAGGGAACGAATTTCTTCGTTCGCTAAAATTCGATCCATGGTGGCTTTTTCCACGTTTAAGATTTTTCCTCGAATTGGAAGAATTGCTTGGGTCAACCGTGAACGTCCTTGCTTAGCAGAACCCCCGGCTGAATCCCCTTCGACGATAAATAATTCTGAAACTTCAGGATCTTTACTGGTGTTGTTCGCTAATTTACCCGGAAGGTTATTGATTTCTAACCCACTCTTCTTTCGAGTAACTTCACGAGCTCGTTTAGCGGCCGCCCGTGCCTTAGAAGCTAACATTCCTTTTTGCACGATTTCTCGTGCTACTTGAGGATGTTCATCCATAAACTTCGCAAACTCTTGGCTAAAGACATGGTTGGTAGCAGTTCTGGCGTCCGAATTACCTAACTTAGTCTTCGTTTGTCCCTCAAACTGAGGATCGGGATGTTTAACACTGATAACGGCGGTAATTCCTTCCCGCACATCCGGACCAGTTAAATTATCTTCATTGTCTTTAATAATGTTGTTGTTACGACCATACATATTAATAATTCGGGTTAGGGCCTGCTTGAAACCTTCTTCGTGAGTCCCACCTTCATAGGTATTAATGTTGTTGGTAAATGTTTTTAGCGTACTGTGGTAATCGTTGGTGTATTGAAGGGAAACTTCAACGGTAATCCCACTTTCTTTTCCCTCAACGTAAATTGGATCGGGGAAAATGGGACTCCGAGTTTCATCTAAGAACTCAACGTAGTGTCTAATTCCACCTTCATAGTGGAAATCATGTTCCACGGGTTCATCCGGGCGATTATCTCTAATCGTAATTCGTAAACCTTTATTTAAAAAGGCTAGTTCACGAACTCGAGTCATTAAGGTTTCAAAATCATAGACCGTAGTTTCCGTAAAGACATCTGGATCGGGGAGGAAATGAACCTTAGTTTGGTGTTCATCTTCATCGGCCTCACCAATTACCTTCATTTCGGTGTTAACGCGTCCGCGAATGAAGTCCATGTAGTATTGTTTACCACCTCTGGTAACGGTAACGTCCAATTCTGAAGAAAGGGCGTTTACTACTGAAGCTCCCACCCCATGCAAACCACCAGAAACTTTGTATCCGCCACCACCGAATTTACCTCCGGCGTGTAGGATTGTAAAAACAGTTTCTAGGGCTGATTTACCAGTTTCTTTTTGCACATCAACGGGGATTCCACGACCGTTATCAGTAACCGTAATACTATTATCTTTTTCTACCACTACGTTAATTTCTGATGCAAAACCAGCGAGGGCTTCATCAATTCCGTTATCGACAATTTCCCAAACTAAATGGTGTAAACCTTGAGAATTTGTAGCACCGATATACATACCAGGACGTTTTCGAACGGCTTCTAGTCCCTTTAAAACCTGAATCTGACTAGCGTCATATTCACGCGCACGTTCTTCTTTAGTTTCTTCTGGCTTCTCAGTCATGTGAATCCTCCTAAATCAATCTAATTAGAAATAATCCCGTCTTTAATCTTAAATAGTTTGGGATTATGAATTAAGTTAGTCGCCACCCCACTAAGACTAGTAGTGGTTAAAAAGGTTTGCACCTTATCTTGAATGTCCGTTAGTAAATGAGTTTGTCGACTTTCATCTAGTTCCGACAACACATCATCTAGTAACAACACCGGGTATTCGCCGGTTTCTTCTTTCATCAGGTCAATTTCTGCTAACTTAGTCGCCAAAGCCGCAGTTCGTTGTTGTCCTTGAGAACCGAACTGGGCTACATCCTTACCGTTTACGCTAAAACGTAAATCGTCACGATGAGGACCAAAAATGGTCGTTCCTTGATGAACTTCCTTTTCGTGATTAGCTTTAAACTTCTCCAGCAAAATTTGATAAATTTGTTCTGGAGAACCTAAATTTTCCCGTTTCAAAGAAGTCATGTACTTAAATTTTAGTGTTTCTTGTTGTTGTGAAATTTCACTATGAATTTTTTGCGACCATGCTTGTAACTTACCTAACAGCTGCACTCGTTGATAGATAATTTCAGCCGCAAAGGTGGCCAATTGCTCGGATAATACGTCTAAATAGACTAAATCCTTGGCCTTTTTAAAATGTAATTGTCGTAAATAAATATTGCGCTGTTTTAAAATGCGCCGGTATTGAGAAATATTGTAAAGGTACTTATTACTCATCTGACCAAATTCAATGTCCATAAAGCGACGTCGAATCTGCGGTGAACCCTTCACAATTTTCAAATCTTCCGGTGCAAATAAAATGATATTTAATTGACCAATATAGCTCGAGAGCTTGGCCTGTTCAATGTGATTAACTTTGGCTTGTTTTCCCTTTTGACTGAGGGTCAACTCCAATTGAGTTTTCCCAGCAGACCGTTGTACTACGCCCCAAATTCTGGCAACCTTATCTTCCCATTTTATGAGATCTCGATTACCGTTTGCTCGATGACTCCTAGTTAATGCCAAAACATAAATTGCTTCTAGTAAATTGGTTTTTCCTTGGGCATTTTGTCCAATCAACACATTAACTCCTGGAGAAAATTGAACATCCGCCTCATCATAGTTACGAAAATTTCGTAATTTTAACTCATTTACTTGCATTTAAATTCCTACTTTGACTTTATCAAGAAAAGTCCAACTTCTGGGATTCGGACAGAATCGCCATCGTATAGTTTTTTACCCCGACGATCCTCGGGTTCCCCGTTAAAGAAAACCTTTTGTTCTCTAAGATACCATTTTGCTTGCCCACCAGATGCAATGATATCTTCCATCTTTAGCAACTGTGCCAAAGTAATGTATGGTGTTGTAATTAAGACTTCTTTTTCCACGAATCCACCTACTTTCAATACTTGTATTATAACCTTTTCAGCGGTAAAAGTACACAAATCTCCCATTTATACGCGCTGTATTAAAAATTAACCCGTCCTAGACATTTTATAGTTAAGCAAATAAAAAAGCCCATATTCGCAAAATATGGGCTTTTTTTGAATTTAAAATGTTCGAACTGGGGTAATTAGTTGAATAAAATCTTCATCATTATCAACTGGAGTAATCGTAAACGGACGAAGTGATGACGTAAAGGCCACTTCCACGTTGATTTTTCCAAAGACGCGAAGTGCTTCCTTTAGGTAGTCAGGGTTAAAGGAAATTTCTAATTCTTCACCACTAATTTCTTGTGGTTGTAAATCTTCTTCAACTTTACCAACATCAGGAGAGTTTCCGGTGATGGTAACCACCTTATCGTTTGGATTAATGGTTAGTTTGATTACGTTATTTCTTGATTCATGCGATAACAATGAAGCTCGTTCCACGGCTGCCAAAAGATCCATTGCAGAGAATTGAATATTAGTTGTAGCTGATTCAGGAATTAATCTAGAAGTATCTGGGTAAACTCCTTCTAGTAAACGAGAATAGAATCTCGTCGTCCCAAAGTTAAACATTGCTTGGTTTTCAGAAAGATTCATTTGAATTTGTTCTTTTTTACCATCTAGCATGTAGGCCAATTCTTTTAAACTATCGCCAGGAATAACCAGGTTATAAGCTTGATCTCCGTCAGCTGGTAGAGTAACTTTCCGTTGGCTTAGTCGGTGACTATCGGTTGCAACCGCTGCTAGTTTTTGTTGTTCCAACGTAAAGTGGACTCCTGTTAAGATTGGCCGACTTTCTTGTTTTGAAACGGCAATTACGGTTTGGCCGATCACTTCTCTAAAGATTTCTGCAGGTAAATCAATGGTATTATCTGAGTCAATTTCTGGAAGATGAGGATAACCGTTGGCATCTAATCCATTAATTGTAAATTCTGAGTTTCCGGATTTAATTTCAGTTTGGAAATTATCACCAACTTCAATGATTAGTTCTGTATCTGGTAATTTTTTAACGATGTCATTAAAGAAGCGAGCTGGTAAAACGACTGATCCAGTTGAACTAATGGTTAGTTCGTAATCAGGGTTGGCACCACTAATTGTGGTTTGAATAGAAATGTCTGCATTACTACCAGTTAACATAATATGACTTTCCGTTACGTCAATTTTTAAACCCGTTAAGCTGGGAATTGTTGTTTTTGAAGAAATTGCTCTTTGAACAATATTTAAAGTTTTAATGAATGCAGCTCGATTGATTGAAAATTTCATGAGATGAACCTCCAGTTAGTGATTTTAATTATTTAATTAATATAAAAGATTAAGGTCGTAGTAGTAGGCACTGTTAATTGTGTGGAAAACTAGCAAAAAGCTTGAAATCGAAAGATTCACAGTGTGTGCATAACTTTGTTGATAACTTGACCGTTTTTTTATTTTTATCCACAGTGGGATTATATCATTTTGCCGTGGCTTTTTAGCTAGTGGCGAATTTGGGTTTTTAAATCGGAAATTTGATTTCTGAGTTCATAGTTAGTATCAATTTGTTCAGAAATTTTATCGTAAGCATGAATAACCGTGGTGTGATCTTTACCACCAAAATATTCTCCAATTTTAGGAAGGGAGTTATCGGTTAGTTCACGAGATAGATACATTGCAATTTGCCGGGGGATGACAATCGCCTTTACTCGTTTTTTCCCCTTAATTTCTTTGGGAGAAATGTTGAAGTAAGAAGCGGTGGCCTTAATGATAGTGTCCGGTGTAATCGCATTTTTATCTTTTTCCAATTTAAGTGGGCGTAGTGCCTCAGATACCAAATCAATTGAAATTGGTTCTTGTTTTAGACTAGAAAAGGCCTTGATTCTAGAAAGTGCGCCCTCAAGTTCACGCACATTGGAATCAATTTGACTGGCGATGTAGCTCATGATGTTATCGTCCACGTCGAGCCCTTCTGACTTGGCTTTTGCTCGCAAGATTGCTGCTCGAGTTTCCATATCTGGAGCGGTAATATCTACCGAAAGTCCCCATTTAAAACGGGAAACCAATCGATCAGTTAACGAATTAATTTCGTTTGGAAGCCGATCGGCAGTCATGACGATTTGTTTGTTATCTTCATATAAAGCGTTGAAGGTATTGAAGAATTCATCTTGCGTTCCTTCTTTGTTAGCCAGGAATTGAATATCATCGATTAATAGTAAATCAATTTTGCGATAAATCTTTCTAAATTCCTGCATTTTACTATTTTGAATGGCATCAATGAAATCATTGGTGAATTTTTCTGTTGTTACATATTTAACGTTTGCTCGTGGATTAGCAGCTAAAACCTTGTTACCAATGGCTTGCATCAAGTGGGTTTTTCCAAGTCCTACTCCTCCGTAGAAGAAAAGCGGATTGTAAACTTTTCCGGGATCTTCAGAAACTGCTAAAGCAGCGGCATGAGCCATTTGATTTCCTTGCCCAATCACGAATCGTTCGAAGGTGTAGTTCGGATTTAAATGGGGATCAATCCGGGGACTATCGTCTTCGGTATTTTTTTCCCGAAAGTCCTTGATATTTGCAGCATTAACATCCGGATGATCTTTCCCCTTCACAATTAGGTTAGGAGTCACATCAGTTTTAGTAATTTCGTAAGCATATTCGATAAACCGGTTAACTAGTCGTTTACCCCAATAATCCTTGTGTAGTTCAGTGGGAACTTCAAGCACTAAGGTATTTCCATCATAAGAGATGGGATTTAAAGGGCCGATCCAAGTGTTAAACGAAATTGAGTCGTTTTGTGGGTCATTTTTAAATTTAGTTTTTATGGCATTCCATAATTCGTCTTGATTCACTTTAACTAGTCCTCCTACTTTAAAACATAGAAATATTTTAGCATTTTTAAAGAAAAATTAGAAAGTTTTCCACAGTATAAAACAGATTGTGTATAGATGTTTCACACCCCGTTAATAGCTTTTCCACAACTCTGTTAATAACTTGGTGCATAACTGATTTTTTTGAGATAATAACAAGTGGCTGTTGATAAATTATTATTGTTGTAGCGGGGTTTATCTGTAATTTATGTAGTTATTAACAGTTTGTGGATAAGTTAGAAACAACCCGGTGGATTTGTGCGAAAACCAGTTAAAATCTTGTGATTTAACTTTTCAGTTATCCACAGTAATTAACAGGTTATTTGCATGAAACTTTTTTAATATCCACAGAACGTTGTTTTTAAACCGCCAACCCTTTTGTAAATTAGGCTTTGCTACTTCGCTTCTTTGTGATATCATTAAAAGGAAATCCATTTGGATACTATAAAGTTATTAATAGAAATCGAAATAAAAGGAGGGCTCGCAATGAAGAGAACTTACCAACCAAAGAAACGTCATCGTAACCGTGTTCATGGTTTCCGTGCACGTATGCAAACTAAAGGTGGACGTAGAGTATTAGCTCGTCGCCGACAAAAAGGTAGAAAAGTATTATCTGCGTAGACCACTGACCATTCGGTGGCCTTTTTTGTTATGTAAAATAACCATTCGGAGATTTTTTTATGAAAAAGTCGTATCGTGTTAAAAAGGAAGCAGAATTCCAAGAAGTTTTTGAAAAGCATGATTCGGTAGCCAATCGTCAATTCGTGGTTTATCAATTAGAAAAACCAGATCAACCTCATTTTCGCGTCGGAATTTCAGTTGGAAAGAAAATTGGAAATGCCGTGCATAGAAACTGGGTTAAACGTCGAATTCGACAATCAATTACTGAATTAAAGCCTGATTTAAGATCAGACGTTGATATTTTAATAATTGCTAGACCTCGTGCTGATGGTTTATCAATGAAAGAGGTTAAGTCTAGCTTGGTGCACGTGTTGCAACTAGCTAATCTTTTAGACCCCAACTATAGTGGAGAATAAAATGAAAAAGTTCAAAAAGATTGCGACCGTTTTATCGGTGCTTAGTCTGGTATTTGTACTAACTGCCTGTAGTAATGCTCCCATCACTAGTCACAGTACTGGAATTTGGGATGGTTTAATTGTTTACAATTTCTCAAGAGCGATTATTTGGTTATCAAATACGTTTGGTCATGATTATGGAATTGGAATTATCATCTTTACCATTATTATCCGGGTAATTATTTTACCGTTGATGATTTACCAAACCAAAAACATGAAGGAAATGGCTGAACTTCAACCACAACTAAAGGCAATTCAAAAGAAGTACTCATCTAGAGACACTGATACAATGATGAAACTTCAGGCTGAACAAAAAGCGCTTTATAAAGAAGCCGGTGTTCATCCGATGGCAAGTATGTTGCCAATGATTGTTCAACTTCCAGTTATTTTTGCCCTCTACCAAGCAATTTGGCGGACCCAAGAATTAAAAACCGGAGAATTTCTCTGGTTGCAACTGGGTAGTAAAGACCCATACTTTGTTTTACCAATTCTAGCCGCATTATTTACCTTCCTAAGTTCATGGTTGGCAATGAAATCACAACCAGAAACCAACGGAATGACGATGTCAATGACGGTAATTATGCCCGTCGTAATTTTATTTACGGCCTTAAGCGTTCCGTCAGCGTTGTCACTATACTGGGTAATTACCAATGCCTTCCAAGTAGTGCAAACTTTGATTATTCAAAATCCTTGGAAGATGGCACGTGAAAGAGCAGAAAAGAAACAAGCCCAAAAACAACGGGAACGTGCCGTTGAAAAGGCAATTCGCAAAGCGAAAAAGAGTCACAAAAAGAAATAAATAAAGCTAACCGGTCATCGTTAATTCGAGGCCGGTTTTTGTTTTGTTTAATTAAAAATTAAATTTATTTATAACTACTTAAATTATCGTTTTTTAGTTGGTAAAGTTGTGCTATGCTAGCAACGACAGTAATTTAATTAGGAGATTCAAACAAGATGCCAAAATACCACGGACATAATCTAGAGACAGCGATTCAAAACGGACTAAAAGACTTAAATTTAGATAAAAAAGACGTCAAAATTAAAACAATTAATCCCGGAAGTAATGGATTTTTCGGTTTCTTTAAAAAAGAAGCCGAAGTTGAAATTATCGTGGCGAAACAACGAAAAACAACTTCCGAAAAAACGGAAGCAACCCCTAAGGCTCAACCAGTACAACCAGAAATTGATCAAGCTGCACAAAAAAAGTTGGCAGAAGATCGCTTTGAACGTAACTTTGCCGTAGTTAAAGAACTGGCAAAATACCTTCAAGAAGTGCTTGAAGAAATGGGAATCGATGCCACTCTTGAAGTAGATATGCCCAATAACAAACGCGTGTACATTGATTGTCGGACCGAAAAAGAAGGTTTGCTAATCGGAAAACACGGGCGCACTATCAATGCTTTACAACAACTTTGCGAATTTTTCTTAACCAACCACGGCGTAAACTACGTTGAGGTGATTTTAGATACAGCTAATTATCGTGAGCGCCGCCAAAGAGTTCTAGCTAGTTTAGCTAAACGTACTGCTAAGGACGTGGAAAACATCGGCAAACCGGTTCATTTAGATGCCATGCCTGCCTTTGAAAGAAAACAGGTTCATATGGCAATTGAAGACGATGCTAACGTCTTAACTTATTCAGTTGGAAATGAACCCAACCGGGAAGTCGTAATTGCGCCACGATAGTTATAAATTGACAAATGACCGGTTTCTAATTAAGATTAGGAGCATAAATTAAATTGATAAAGTAGTGAAAGTACTTTGTCCTCGGATTTTTTGAATGCGAGGGGTGGGTACTTTTTTTATGCGAAAAAAAGAAAGGAAAAGCCATGCCATTAATAACAACTGACTACGATACAATTGCGGCAATTTCAACGGCCCCAGGGGTTGGTGGGATTTCAATTGTACGAATTAGTGGAAGTGATGCACTAACAATTGCAGAAAAAATTTATCGTGGTAAAGATTTGAGTCAAGTTGCAACGGATACCATTAACTACGGACACATTATTGATCCTAATCAGGACGATACGAGAATCGATGAAGTGATGGTTTCGGTGATGAGAGCACCTAAAACGTATACCAAAGAAGATATTATTGAAATTAATTGTCATGGTGGAATCCAAGTTACCAACCGGGTTTTGCAGTTAATTTTAAGAAATGGTGCTCGAATGGCAGAACCCGGTGAATTTACCAAACGGGCCTTTTTAAACGGACGAATTGATCTATCTCAATCAGAAGCGGTTATGGATTTAATCGATGCTAAGACTGATGAGGCACGAAAAGTTGCGTTAAACCAGTTAGATGGAAGCTTATCAGCTAAAATTAGAAAAATGCGACAAACGTTAGTGGATACCTTAGCGAACGTCGAAGTTAACATTGATTATCCAGAGTACGATGGAGCCGAAGAGGTTACCTCGAAGATGCTGTTAGAACGCTCAATTAAAGTGAAAGCGGAGATTGAAGATTTATTAGCAACCGCACAGCAAGGAAAGGTTTTACGAGATGGGCTAAACACGGTAATCGTGGGCCGTCCTAACGTTGGAAAATCGAGTTTGTTAAACAAGTTGTTACACGAAGAAAAGGCAATTGTTACGGATGTCCCCGGAACTACCAGAGACGTTTTGGATGAATACGTTAACGTTGCCGGAGTTCCGTTGCATTTAATTGATACCGCGGGAATTCGCGATACTACTGATAAAGTGGAAAAAATCGGGGTGGATCGTTCTCGAGCAGCAATTGCTAAGGCAGATTTGGTTCTCTTGGTTTTAAATTCTAGTGAGCAATTAACGGATGAAGACCGGGAATTGTTGGAATTAACGCAAGGTAGCAAACGAATTGTCTTGTTAAATAAGACTGATTTACCCGCTAAAATTGATTTAGCGCAATTAAAAGAAAAGTATCAAATTCAAGAATCAATTAAGACTTCCGCCATGACTTTTTCCGGGACTAAGGATTTAGAGACCGCTATTTCAGAGTTATTCTTTAAAAAGGGAATTGCAAGTACACAAAACAACGTAATGGTTACGAATGCCCGCCATATCAGCCTTTTGCAACAAGCGTCAGATGCCATGCAAACCGTAATTAACGGGGTTGAAAATGGCTTGCCGGTTGATATTGCCCAAATTGATTTACAAAGTGCCTGGGATTTTCTAGGCGAAATCACGGGTGATAGTTATGACGATGAATTAATGGATCAACTCTTTGATCAATTTTGTATTGGGAAGTAAAAGTTGTTTCACATGAAACATTTGGAGAAAACAATGACAGATAATAATAAAAAAGTTTTAAAAACAACCGAAGTTAAGCATACTTATGATGCTGGTGACTTTGATGTCGTAGTAGTGGGTGCCGGACATGCCGGTAGTGAAGCTGCTTTGGCTGCTGCTAGAATGGGACAAAAAACCTTACTTTTGACAATTAGTTTGGAAATGGTGGCCTTTATGCCATGTAATCCATCTCTAGGTGGACCGGCTAAGGGAACGGTGGTCCGTGAAATCGATGCCTTAGGTGGAGAAATGGGTAAAAACATTGATAAAACCTATATTCAAATGCGGCTTTTAAACACCGGTAAGGGTCCAGCCGTGCAAGCATTACGAGCCCAAGCCGATAAGCATGCTTATCACTTAGAAATGAAGAACACAATCGAAAAAGAACCTAATTTAACGCTGCGCCAAGCAATCGTTGATGATCTAGTGGTCGAAGATGGACAAGCCAAGGGAGTTATTACTAACACCGGAGCCATTTACCATGCTAAAACGGTGGTATTGGCTACGGGAACTTCTGCGCGTGGTCAAATTTACATTGGGGAACTTCGTTATTCATCAGGTCCCAACAATTCACTTCCAGCCATTAAACTTTCAGAAAATCTAGAAAAAAATGGCTTTAAACTGGAAAGATTTAAGACCGGTACGCCACCCCGAGTAAACGGAAATACCATTGATTTCACCAATCTGGAAGAACAACCAGGAGATGAAACTCCGCATCACTTCAGTTTTACGACGCCCTACACGGATTATTTATCCTTAAAAGACCAAGTATCTTGTTGGCTAACTTATACGAATCCGAATACTCATCAAATTATTCGCGACAATCTAGATCGTTCTCCACTATTCAATGGGGTTATTGATGGAATTGGTCCACGTTACTGTCCTTCAATTGAAGATAAAGTAATGCGGTTTGCTGATAAAGACCGGCACCAAGTCTTTTTAGAACCAGAAGGTCGAGGAAACGATGAATGGTACGTCGACGGAATGTCGAACTCCATGCCCGAAGAGTTGCAACAAGAAATGCTCCAATCCATTGAAGGTTTGGAAAATGCGAAAATGATGCGTCCGGGTTATGCGATTGAATACGATATGATTCCGCCAGAACAAATGAAACCTAGCATGGAAAGTAAGGTGATTTCCGGCCTATTTACCGCTGGACAAACTAATGGAACTTCCGGGTATGAAGAAGCGGCAGGGCAAGGTTTAATTGCCGGAATTAATGCGGCCCGTTTGGTTCAAGGTAAGGATCCAATTATCCTAAAACGTTCGGATGCATATATCGGAGTGTTGTTGGATGACTTGGTAACTAAGGGAACTAACGAACCCTATCGTTTATTAACTAGTCGGGCAGAATACCGCTTATTGCTTAGAAATGATAACGCGGATATGCGACTAACGCCGATTGGTCATGAAATTGGATTAATTTCAGATGAGCGTTACCAAGCTTTCTTGGAAAAAAAGGCGGATATTGAAGCTGAAATTAAACGTTTAGAAGAAATTCGGATTAAACCGAGTGCGGCAATCAACGAATTCGTTGAATCATTTGGCGATAAACCGCTTAAAGATGGGATTATTGCGGCCCAATTTTTACGACGTCCATACGTTGATTACCAAAAACTACTACAATTTATTCCAGCCCCAGAAAAACAATTAGATGCTCGAGTAATTGAATTGGTAGTGGTCCAAACCAAGTATGCGGGCTACATCAAGAAGGAACAGGAACGGGTGGCTAAGTTGAAGAAGATGGAATCGAAGAAGATTCCCGCTCACATTGATTACGATGCCATCGACGGAATTGCTACGGAAGGTAAACAAAAGTTGAAACAAATTCAACCTGAAACAATTGCGCAAGCTTCAAGAATTAGTGGGGTAAATCCTTCTGATATCGCCATTTTAAGTGTTTACGTTCAACAAGGTAAGATTGCAAAAGTTAAATAATAAAAAATCATGTCTAAAAGGCATGATTTTTTTGTACTATAATGGGTAATATTTAGATTAAAAGGAGTATCAAGATGAAATTTTACACATCAGATCGCGTTGAGTTAGATTATGATGATTTTGGCGCAGAAAACCAACAGACCGTGGCCATTCTATCTGGAATCGGGGCCTATAAGGAATATTGGGAAGCGACTATCGATGTTTTAGTTGCAAACGGTTATCGTGTAATTAACGTGGATGCTAGAAATCAGGGACAGTCAGAACACACTAACAAAGGTTTGCGGATTTCTAAGCACGCGATGGACTTACGGGAGCTATTGCAAAATTTAAACATTACCAAACCCATTTTAATGGGAAATTCAATGGGAGCGTCCACCATGTTTGCGTACGTTTCTTTATTTGGGGATCAAAACGTTGCGGGAATTGTTGACGTGGATCAAAGTCCCAAGATGATTAATGATAATAATTGGAAATATGGGTTTAAGGACATTACGTGGTCTGATTTTCATGCCACATTACACCAACCTTTTGGCAAAGCTACCTACCATAATTTTGACAATAAATTGTTTGAAAAATTACAAGAGATAAAAAATGAAGCGCCTTACGATGCCGAACTTAACTTTCCGTTGTTAGTTGATCATGCAGTTCAAGATTGGCGCAGTTTAATTGCTAATTTAAATTGTCCCTTATTGGTGGTTTGTGGCGAAAAATCACCGTACTTTAATCCGGAATTTAGAAAAGTAATGGAGAATTTATCTGACCAAGTTGAAAGTGCTGTAGTTAGTGAAGCTGGTCACTTAGTGATGGGGGAACAACCAGAAAAGTTTAATAAAATTCTAGTAAATTGGTTAAAAATTTCACTTTCTTGAGTTTAAATTATTAAAAATATGTTAAGATACCAATATATCTAAGTAATAATTTTTATCTGAAAGGTTATATTATATGCGTAAAATTGCTAAAAGTTACAATGAAATGGTTGAACAAACCGGAGAAGTGAAACAACGTGCTAAATTAGTTAAATCTAAGCGTGGCTGGTTAAAGGTTGCTATGGGAACAGTAGTTACTAGTGCTGCTGTCTTATCATTTGGAATGGTAAACCCAGTTAGTGCCGATGATGCACCTGCACAACCAAATCAAACAGCTCAAGCAGCTGGAAATGACACTTTAGCTAGTGAAACTGGTAATTATACTACTCCTTGGTATCAAAATGTTCGTGATAACGCGGGACTTGATTCTAACGTTACTGGTGGTGCCGATGGTGGTAAAACTATTAGCTATAATGGTGCTCAAGTAAAAGATAATTTTAAGTGGCTTCACTACAACGAAAATAACCAAGACAATTGGATTGCTGATATAAATGGTCAAACTGCTAACAACACTCCTAACAATAGTGGTGACTTGTTAAGAAACGTTGAAGGCACTCAAACTGGTGTTGATGTTGCCAGTTACCAAGATTCAGACGTATCAAAATACGTTCAAGATGGTTCTCAATTCGTTTCAGTAAAACTTACTGAAGGAACTAACTACGAAAACCCTAATGCTGGTGCACAAATTCAATCAGCTAAGGATAATAACAAAACGGTTGCTGCTTACAGCTACAACCACTACGGTGCCGATGTAAACCAAGCACAAAACGAAGCTAACTACTCAATTCAAAAAGCTAACGAATTAGGAGTTCCTACTGGTTCATACCTTGCAAGTGATTACGAAACAGCAGGCGAAGTAAGTGGTGATGTTCAACAAAATACTAATGCCGTAATTAGTTACATGGATACAGTTAAAAATGCTGGATACCAACCATTACTTTACACAAACTCTAATTTCTTTGATGCTCATTTAGATAACCAAGCAATTAACAATGCTCATCCAGATTCACTTTGGATTGCTAGTTACACTGCTGATGGTAAAGATTACATTTCAGCAATGCCAAACCAACAAGGTCTATTAATTTGGCAATACACTAGTAATCGAGATGGTATGAACGTTGATGCAAACGTTAGTTTAAGACCATTAAACCAACCAGCTCAAACTCAACAACCAAATGAACAACCAGCTCAACCAAGTGAACAACCTGCACAACCAGAACAACACAATGAACCAGCTGCTAACAATGATAACCACATTAGCGGTGAGTACACTACTACTTGGGTACAAAATGTTCGTGACAATGCTAGTTTAAGTGCCGGTGTTACTGGTGAATTAGAACCTGGTTACACAATTAAATACGATGGTGCTAAAGAAGCTGACGGTTACACTTGGTTACATTACCAAGGTTTCTCAGGTCAAGACCTTTGGATTGCTGATGTAAATGGAACTCCAGTACAAACACCAAGTGCACCTGCACAACAACCTGCTCCATCAAATGAACCTGCAGCAGATAATGGTGACACTACTAACGATAGTGGTGAATACACAATGGGCTGGACCCAAAATGTTCGTGACAACGCTGGTTTAAACAGTGGCGTTACTGGTGAATTAGAACCTGGTTACACAGTTAGATTTAACGGAACTAAGCAAGTTGATGGCTATACTTGGTTACGTTACAAAAACTTTGCCGGTTTAGATCGTTGGGTTGCTAAACTTAACTAGTTAGATATAATTGAAAAAGATGCCTTGGGCATCTTTTTTTTACATATTCAATTAAGAGGTTTAATAATGAAATTTATCGAACGAGAACCGAACTTTATTCCGGCACAAACGGCGGGAATTGAACGATCATTTTTAGACATCCAGTACGCAACTGGAGCAAGAAATTATTTAGATATCTATCTTCCTAATCAACCCCAAGCTAGTTATCCGGTAATTATTGATATTCACGGTGGGGGAATGTATTTTGGGCAAAAAAGCTCCCATAAACTAAATGGAGCATTAAAGCTGCTAAAAAAAGGGTATGCCGTAATTAGTCCTAACTACTCGTTAAGTTATATGGCGGCCTTTCCACAGCCCGTGTACGAACTTAAAGCAGTAATTCGGTTTGTTCGAGCGCACGCTGAAAAATATCATTTAGACGCGCAAAATATCTTTTTAATGGGAGAATCATCGGGAGCCCAATTAGCAATGCTTGTGGCTACTTCTGAATTGCAGGGAAAACTCCGCAGTGACTTTGGGGGCAATTTAGAATATTCTAACCAGGTTAATGGGGTGATTGCCTCGTATGGTCCCTACGACTTAGCGATGATGAAACCGCAGTTTGAGGTTTTACAACAAACCCCTAAATTTAAAGAAACCGGCGCCTTCGATTCATTTGAAGGAATGATGTTGAAAAAACAGCGACCGGTTGATGTTCCAGAATTGAATGCGCAGGCTAACCCGGAAACTTATCTAACGGATGAGATGGTTCCCTGTTTATTTTATGCTGGCAAAAAAGATCGAGTGGTTCCGTACATTCAAACCATTAATCTGGCGGCAGAAGTTACCAAATGGATTGGCAAGGACCAAGTGGAGATGCACATTTTAGAAGCTGCCACTCACGGCCCCGCCGATTTTATGAACGAAACGGTTTTGAAACAAAAAGCCAACTTCCTACAGCGAAATCTCCATAAGTGTTAAAATTAGAGTGATTTATAATTTTTAGGAGAAAAACAATGAAGACTTTAAAAAGTATCCTAGGATGGGTAATTCCCATCTTAGTTGGTCTATTAGTAGCTTTACTAGTTAGACAGTATCTTTTCACCTTAGCCCGAGTTGATGGTCCTTCTATGGAACCCAACTTGATTAATAACGAACGAATTATGGTTTGGCGACAATCGCAGCTTAAACACGGTAGTGTAGTTGTATTTAATGCCGCGGGAATTGATCCTCAGGCCGCCAAAAATGATGGTTTTATGCAAAAACTAACCGGCAGTTCTGGTACGGATTACGTAAAGCGGATAATTGCCTTACCTGGTGATACGGTGGCCTTTAAAAATGGGGCAATCTACGTTAACAATAAAAAGATTGACCAGAGCTATATCAATAAAGAACAACAAACTTCTGGTTCAGAATATAGCATGCAACCAGGTAATTGGAATTTAACTTCACTTTCCAATACTTGGCCTAAGAATAAGGGAGCGGTTAAAGTTCCCGCCGGACAATACTTTGTAATGGGTGACCATCGAAGTGTCTCCAACGATAGTCGTTACTGGGGATTTGTTCCAAAAGACCACATTGTCGGAGTGGTTAAGACGTTCCCATGGAGCACTACAGAGCAAAAACGAGCAAACGTTAATGATCGCGATTATTAGAATAAATTAAAAGTAGCTATCTCGTGCAGATACGCTACTTTTTTATTATGATGAATGATAAAGAAAGGATGGAAAACTATGACAGAATACTACGAACCATTAAAGCAAGAAGATTTACAAGCCATGAAGGCTGCTTTTTTAAGCCAACCACAAGGACAAGTGCTGGCAAATGCAATTGCTAGTAATGGAATTAATAAAACGGCTAAGAATCAACAAGTTTTTGCCAAGTTAAACCGCACTTTTTCAGATGAAATTCAAACTGGTGCCGTTTCTAACCAAAAACAAAGTGGAAGATGTTGGTTATTTTCCATCTTAAATACGCTTAAGCATCAATTTGCGAACCAATATCATGTGAAGGATTTTGAGTTTTCTCAAAGCTATCTTTTCTTCTGGGTTAAAATTGAACGGGCTAATATCTTTTACGATCGGATGATTGCCTTAGCCGGCAAGCCTACTAGTGATCGAGAAGTTGAATTTTATTTGAGTTCACCCGGGACTGACGGAGGTCAATGGGCAATGGCAGCTGCATTAGTGCAAAAATATGGCGTTGTTCCACGTGAAACATTCCCCGAAACGGCCGTTACCGAAAATACCCATGATTTGGATATGTTACTTAACCGTAAAATGCGGCATGATGCCTTACAACTACGTGAACTAATTGCTAACCAGGCCAGTGACGAAGAAATCATGTCTGCCAAGCATAATTTCTTAACGGAAATCTATCGCATTACCGCTGAAACGGTTGGCTTACCGCCAGAAAAGTTTGATTTAGAATATCGCGATGATAAAAAACAATATCACCTTGATCAAGGACTAACTCCAAAAGAATTTTATGATAAATATTTGGGAGTTGATTTAGATGAATATGTTGTTTTAAGTAATTCACCTGACAAGGAATTTAACGAAATTTACGCTCTTCCTAGCCAAAATAACGTTGAGGGGGGCAAATCCATCGAATTAGTCAACGTTAGCATGGATAAGCTAAAACAGGCCGCTATTAAACAAATTCAAGCCGGTGAAACAATTTGGTTTGGAAATGATGTTTTACAACAATCAGATCGCCAAAATGGAGTTTTAGCTAGTGATTTGTATAAACAGGATGATTTGTTTGGCATCAATACGCAAATGAGCAAAGCAGAACGACTACAATATCACGAAGCCGAAGTTTCTCATGCCATGACGATTACCGGAGTTGATTTGATTAATAATCAACCCACTAAGTGGAAGGTCGAAAATAGTTGGGGCGATAAAGTCGGCGATAAAGGCTACTTTGTAATGTCTGATCAATGGATGGATGACTATACCTATGAAGTAGTTATTAAGAAACAATATTTAGATGCCGAAACCAAGCAAATTTTAGACCAAGCTCCATTAGTATTGGATCCTTGGGACTCATTAGCATAAGCAAAAGATGATGATTATTTCATCATCTTTTTTGTTTTATAAGGAAAAATAGTATGATAGTTATATTAAGAACGGAGGAAAAAATCCGATGGAAATCATGGTTACCATTTTTAATATAATTATTTTTATCAACGCGGCCCTCGCGGTAATTACCGTCTTTCGCCAGGAACGAGACATTGCGGCGACCTGGGCCTGGTTGTTAGTATTAATCTTTTTACCCATTGTGGGATTTTTAATTTACGCCTTCTTTGGTCGGCGGTTGCCCAAGAGTAAGTTACTACGGCTAACGGGAAGTGCTAAAAAACAGGTTCGTAATCGAATCAACCAACAAAAGAAAAAGTTAGGTAACTTTGCGGAAAGTGCTAACCCTAATCATCGAATTGTAAACGAAAGTCAGGGGCTGGTTAAACTCTTTATGAATAGTGGTTTAGTACCATTATTTAGTCATAATGAGATTGAAACCTTCACAGAAGGGAATGTTTTTTTTAAGCAGTTAATCTTAGACTTAGAAAATGCCCAAGAATCAATTAATTTGGAATTTTACACGTTTTATGCGGATGAAATTGGTAAAGAAATCCTCTCTGTCTTGGTAAAAAAAGCGCAGGCGGGAATTGATGTTCGGGTTATTTACGACGCTTGGGGTTCCATCGGGACGAACCAGAAATTCTTTCAACCGCTGATTGATGCAGGTGGTCGGGCTTTTCCTTTCTTACATAATAAGTTAAACCTGATTGATATGCGGGTTAACTTTCGAGATCACCACAAGCTAGCAATTATCGACGGTCAGTACGGCTACATCGGTGGTTTTAACATTGGTGATCAGTATTTAGGCAGAAAAAAGAAGTTTGGAAACTGGAAAGACTGCATGATTAGGATTCATGGTGAAGGGGTTTACGGTTTGCAGTCCCGCTTTTTGCTAGATTGGAACGGAACCGATGTTACTTCTAAGGTTAATCCTAATGATGTCATCCAGGATGAAAAGTACTATCCTAAGATGAAAACGAACGGCCATGCGATTATGCAAATTGTTTCTAGTGGGCCAGAATCACAGATTGAGCGGATTAAAATGGGTTACATCAAATTGATTGAGATGGCACAAGATTCGATTAAAATTGCGACGCCGTATTTAATTCCGGATGAATCAGTTCTAAATGCCTTAAAAATTGCCTCCTTTTCGGGGGTTAACATTGAGATTATTACCCCCAATATGCCTGATCATGCCTTTGTTTATCGAGCCACTCAATACTACGCTCGCCAACTAACCCGCTATGGGGTGAAGGTTTATGCCTATGGAGATGGTTTTATGCATTCTAAGACGATGGTAGTGGATGGTAAGATTTGCTCGATTGGTTCGGCTAACCTGGATTATCGTAGTTTTGAGTTAAATTTTGAATGTAATGCGTTTGTGTATGACCAAAAACTGGCTCAGCAAATGGAAAAAATTCATGCAGAAAATGTGCAAAAAAGTGTGCTTCAAACCGAAAAGCTTTTTAAAGAACAATCTCGTTGGTTGGATTTTAAACAACATTTCAGCCGTTTATTATCACCATTACTATAAAAAAAGTTTCCTCAATTTTGAGGAAACTTTTTTTATTTGGCAATGCAATCATTTAAATGGTCGTTAACCATTCCACAGGCTTGCATCAAGGAATAAACTACGACCGGACCGGCAAATTTAAAGCCGTCCTGTTTCATTTTTTTACTAATCTTTTTGGCTAATTCAGTGGAACTAGGGACGTCTGCTGCGGTGACAACGGAATTAACAATTGGTTCATTTGCAACAAAATTCCACAAATATTCATTAAATGAGCTTCCCTGGTGTTCTAAATTTACTAACACCTGGGCATTATTGATAATGGCATCGATTTTGCGTCGGTTCCGGATGATTGCTGGGTTTTCTAAGAGGCTAGGAATTTGTTCTTCCATTTTGGCAACCTGGTGATAATCAAAGTTGGCAAAGGCCGCTTGAAAACCAGAACGTCGGTGTAAAATAGTCTTCCAACTAAGGCCGGCTTGCATCAATTCTAAAGACAACATTTCAAATAAATGCTGGCTGTCATGGTTGGGTTTTCCCCATTCGGAATCGTGATATGCAAGCATGAGCTCATCATCGGTGTTCGCCCAATTACATCTAGTTGCTGGTGTCGTTTTCATAAATAGCTCCTTTCATGGTTATTAATAAATACGAGATTTTATAAAAAAGACAGCTCGTAAAAGCTGTCTAAAAATATCTAATTAATTCCAATCTTACTTTTAATTTTATCTAGAGTGGTATTAATGCTATCCAGAACTGATTGAGTTTGACTAGAGTAGTCAGACATTTGGCCCTTTAAGTCATTAATTTTACTGTCGACGTCCGCATTTGGATTATTCTTAATCTGATTAATTTGACTATTTAGCGCATTGGTTGCTTCATTTTGTTCTAATTGGTTAATTTGATTTTGGATTTGGCTAAGCGAGTTGTTCAGCTCTTGTTTATCATGATCTTCTTGGTAAGTTTTTTGCGCAGTTTTAAGGGCATCTAACTCAGTCCGAATTTGTTGGTTTTGCGCCGCATTTTGGGACTGAGTTTCTTTGTTTTGGTTATAGATGGAACAAGCAGAGAAGCCTAACACAATCAAAATGAACACCAAAAGAATTAATAGAATCCGTTTGAAAATTGATTTTTTCTTAGGTGGATTTTCTGGTTGGCGGTAATTATTTTGGGGAGCCTGTTGGTAGTTGGGTTGATTGTTAGTTTGATTATTAGTCTGATTGTTGTTGCGTGTATTAATGTAATCGTAGTCTTTAACGTTAATTTGGAAAGTTTTTGTGAGCGTTTCGGTCCCAACTTGGCAGCTAATAATTGCGGTATAAGCGTTGGATTGGTACGGATTAACGTTGCTAAGATCTAGTGAAAATTGGGGAGTACTACGAACGTTTGTAACCGTGGGATTTAAATCTTCTAGAATTTGTTTCTTGTCTAGAGCGGTATTTAGTTGGTGGTTAATGTAGGGAAACTGCATTAAAATTTCTGGTTGATTATTCATAAAAAATCATCCTTTCAAATTGTTTAACTGGGATTAAATCCTAATTAACTTTTATGGTTACTATAGTATCATAGTTTAAATTTGGCTATTTACAAAATTACTTAAATTAAGAAATCATTTAATTAATGATAAAATAAAACTATTAATGAGGTGAATCGAATGAAAAAAATCGTATTTATTGGAAAGAACAACTTAGAAGAAATTACTAAAGCAACCCTGGCAACTAACTATGAAATCGTAGAAATTAACGCGGGTGATTTAACGAAAACGGATACGTTTGCCAATTTACCATCTGATTTAGCGATGCTGGTTTCATTTGTGGGCCCCATGGATACCGATTTAATCATGGAAGCTTTTTTTGCGGCGGTGCGTGCGCAAAAGATTAAATTGGAACGAATTATCATGGTATCGACTGCCGGAATTGATAACGAAGTTGAGGGTACATTTCCTTATCCAGGAGTTAGTGATGTGGCAGAATATCTGCGGCAGCAGCGCTATGCCATTAAAGTAATTGACGAAGAGGAGTTGCCTTATACCATCATTAGACCCGTAGAAATGGTTTCCAAACCGAGTGGGAATCCCATGGTGATTGAGGAAGGAAATCCAGTTCCAGCAGGACAAGTTAGCTATCAAACGGTTGCAGCTACAATTGCTGAAGCCGTGAATACAGATCGGTATAAAAACCAATCGATTGCCGTATTAGATAAAGAATAGGAGGCACCAATGTCACTTCAATTTATTCTGGGAAAAGCAAGTGACGATCACTTTCAAAAGATTGTTGATCTGCTACAACAAAATAACTCGCGCGCTTCTCATGAAGCCGGTTTTTATATTGTGCCCAACAACGTTAAGTTTGAGTCAGAATTGGCAACTTTAAAGCAATTAAACGCTAATCACAACGAAACCTATGCCCAGAGTCAAATTCAAATTTTTTCGTTTTCGCGACTAATTTGGTATTTTTTGAACGGAAGTCCTGATTACCAACGTCCCCAGTTGTCCCAAACAGCGATTAACATGATAATTTATCAAATTATTGAAGACCACGAAGAGTTGCTCTCCATTTATCGTGGTGAAGGGAAACAAGTGGGCTTTATTCAGCAACTGGCCCAACAAATTTCGGAACTACAGCAGGGGAATATTAGTCCAGATGATTTAGATCGTTTGGCAGAATTACCCGGGAATCAATTGAATCCGGAGCTTCGAAGTAAGTTTCAAGATATTAGCCTAATTTATCGTGAGTTTGTGAAACAAACTGATGGGAAATATCTCTATAACTCAGCCGGTTTTGAAATTCTAAACCAAGTTTTACTAGAAATGGATGCAGCCGAATTAGACCACATGCATTTTTACTTTAGTAATTTTGAAAAGTTTAGTGCCCAAGAATTGTTGATTATTCAAACGCTGATAATCAGATCACACGTGACCATGGATATTATCCTAGATCATAAGTATGATCAGGAAATGCCAACTGAATCAGATTTTTTCTACCAATCAGGTAAGCTTTATTACTATCTTTATCAATATGCCCAAGGCAAGACTAAGGTTTATCAAGATTTGTTTGCAGAGCCACGTGCGATTAATGCTGGATTAAAAGAGCTAGAAGACTATTGGATTGCCAGTAGCCAGGTCGGCAAATCGATTGTACCAGCAACGGGGGAAAACGTTGCTTTAGAAATTACAGAAACCACCACGCCATTTGCTGAGCTAATGCAGGTGGCCATTAAAATTCGCCAGTTGGTGGCCCAAAAAGGGTATCGTTATTCTGATTTTTCCGTATTGACGCGGCATTTGGATCAATATCAAGACATTGTGGGTCCTATTTTTTCTATGCAAAAAATTCCCTATTTTACTGATATTCAAAAACAGATGGACAACCATCCCTTAGTTGAACTATTGGATGCCCTTTTTTCCATCTATCGACCTAATCGGGCGCAAAATTACGGCTACGATGCGATGATGCGGTTGTTAAAAACTGAGTTACTAATCCCCAAAGACGCTGATGACAACTACCTTTCCCTTTCTGAATTTCGCAGAGATTTAGCCCTTTGTGAGAATTTAGTGCTCAAAAATGGATATACCGGCAAACGCTGGATTCAAGATGAGGACTGGATGTATGCGACTGCTATTGATAACGAAACCGGAGTAATCGTTGATAAAAATCAGGAGATTTCTGCACAAATTAACGTCATTCGAAACTTTGTGAAACAAATTTTACCGTCGTTTTATCGAAAATTGAACCGGGCACAAACCGGAAAAGACGCCGCTTTGATTTTGTATCAATTTTTAGAACAAAATGGAATTGCCGCGCAGTTGGAACAATGGCAGCGCCAAGCAACTGAAGCCGGTAATTTACAAGAAGCGGGCCAAGCAGAACAGGTCTGGACGCAATTTTGTAGTATTTTAGACGACTATGTCACTGTCTTGGGTGAGCATGAATTCGTGATGGATGATTTTCTTTCACTATTAAAGGCCGGGTTTACGGGAGCCACTTATTCGCAGATTCCTTCAACCTTAGATCAGGTGGCGATTTCTGAAATTGGACGAATCCAACTGCCAGATAAAAAAATCACCTTTATTATCGGTGCAGATGACCGAAACATGCCAGCTAAAATTGATAACAATAGTCTGTTTAATGATGCAGATCGTGATCAAATGGCGGATCATTTAGAGTTAGACCAATATCTGGTTGATACTAGTGAATTGCAAATGGTCGGGGAACCTTATGAAGATTATTTGCGGTTTATGACGGCTAGCGACCACCTTTATTTTTCCTATAATTTAGGGGGAACTGGTGATAGTGAAATTAAACAAATCTCACCTTATGTAAAACGAATTCAGGACCACTTTGCGTTGCCCCTAAAAAAGGTTAGCGATACACCACGCTACTATGAACAAGATTTGAAAAATTATGTGGGATCTAAACGAACAACTTTAAAATATTTAATTCAAGCGGCTTTAGATGCAAAGAAACAGAGCGTTGCTTTAAGTGAGGCCTGGAAATTTGTACAGGATTCGTTGGAAAATGATCCAGATCAGTACTTGCAAACATTGGTTAAAAATCTATTAGGCAGTTTAAACTATCGCAATCAACCCGTGGAATTGATGCCAGAAATTGTCGCTGATTTATACGGGAACAACTTAACGACTTCGATTTCTAAATTAGAAGAGTTCTATCAAGATCCGTACGAATACTTCTTAAAATATGGATTGAAGTTAAGGGAACGGGATGAGTTTGAAATTAGTCCTGCCAATACGGGTCAGTTTTATCATGAAGCCTTAGACAAGTTGATCAAAGAAGTAGAACAACAGCAATTAAAATTAGGTGAGTTAACGGATTCAGATATTGCGGACCTAGTCGATGAGGTTACCAGTAAAATAATCGAAGCAGATGTTAATTATCAGTATGAGATTTTAAAGAGTTCTAAGCGAATGGGTTACATTACTAATCAGCTGGTAAATACGATTCGACAGATGGCATTGACGCTCAATCGCCAATCACAGCACGTTAAAATGCGGCCGCAGAAAACGGAGCTGACATTTGGACCAGGGCAATCCTATGCACCGTTACAGTTTCAACTGGATGACCAGCACCAAGTCAATGTTCAAGGGCGAATTGATCGAATTGATGCTTTGCAAGTAAAAGGAACCGATTATTTAGGCATTGTTGACTATAAATCGGGTGATAAAGACATTGATTTAGCCCAGATTTATGACGGAACGGCCATGCAAATGATGACCTATTTAGATGCGGTCTTGAAAAACATCAAGGCCTTGTCGGATGAGCGCCAAGCTGAACTGGCGGGAGCACTGTATTTGCATATTTTTAATCCGTTGTTAAAACCGAAAGACGTGGTTAATTGGCACGATGAAACCCAAATTAACCAAGCTTTAATGAAGGAACATAAGTATAAAGGCTTGTTAGTTAGTGACACAGATTTATTGGATGAGATTGGGGATGGCGATGCCAACTTAATTTATCCGTTTAAATTTAAAAAAGATGGCACGTTAACTAAGAATAGTAAAACGATTACGCGAGAAAACTTACAGCGGATGTTAATGCACACAGAAAACTTGATTCAAGCTGCTGCGAAAAGAATTTTTGCCGGAGACATTGATTTACACCCGGCTAAGTATGGATATCGGTCGCAGATTCAATACTCGCCCTATAAACCCATCATGCAGTTTGATCCGATGCTAAAGGAAAATAATTATCGCGAAATTAATAAGTTATCCGATGACGATATCTTTGAAAACTTAAGAAAGGAGGCGGAAAAAGATGGCAAGAGAATGGACTGAGGGACAAAGACAAGCCATTTATACTGATTTTCCCGGCAATGCGCTGGTGTCAGCATCGGCCGGTTCCGGAAAAACGAGTGTTTTAACTGAACGGGTAATGCAGAAGGTTGCTGGATTCGAAGAACGCCCCGGAATTGATATTGATCAAATGTTGATTGTAACCTTTACGAATGCGGCTGCTAAAGAAATGCGTGATCGAATTCATGCGGCCTTAAAAGAAGCCGTTAATCAAAGCGAAAGTGACGAAAAGAAACAATATTTTTTAAAACAGATTCGAAAATTAAATTCTGCTCACATTGAGACGATGGATGCATTTTGTCAGTGGTTGGTCAAAAAATACTACTATGTAATTGATTTAGATCCTGATTTTCGCATTCTAACCGACGTGAGTGAGTTAGGAATTATCAGAGATCAGGTGTGGGCAGAACTAAGAGAAGACCTATACGCAAACGACCAAGACGGCAGTTTTAAAGCCTTGACGAGGAACTTTTCTAGTGACCGAAATGATGATGGGTTAACCGAGATTCTGTTTAAGCTGTATGATTTTGCGAACGTTAATGAGAATCCGACCGAGTGGTTAGCACAACTAGTTAATTTTTATCAGATTGATGGTAGTTTGACTAACAGTAATTTGTATCAGCAGTATTTACTGCCCGACATCCAAAACCGCCTGCAACAAGCAATTGATGCCAGTGAACAACTGGCCCAAAAGGCAGAAAAATTTGGTCTAATTAAGATTTATGAGTTTGTGCAAAGTGAAGCTAATGATTTAAAAGACCTCCAGGATGCTGCTACCCAGTTAAGTTGGGATGAATTACGGACGAAGTTTGTGGAGTTTAAGTTTGGAGCTCGAATGCCAAGTATTCCCAAAAAGGACTTAGATGAGGCCCAAACCGTCGTAAAAAAGGAAATCACAGCGGGAAGAAACCAACCTAAAGATGATTTAAAGGCCTTAATTAGCGATTACTTTTTCGCCAACGAAGCAGATAACTATGCCACGATTGAAGCAGCGCAAAAACTAGTACAAAAGCTAGTGGAAACCGTGACGGCTTTTTCTGCCAAATATACAGCGGCAAAACAAAAAAGACATGCGTATGAATTTATCGACATTGAACACTTTGCGTTAAATATTTTAAATGACGATAGTGAAACCGGAAATAACATTCGCGAGCAATTTCAAGAATACTTTGCAGAAATTATGGTGGATGAATACCAAGATAATAACCACCTTCAGGATGCAATTTTAACCACCATTAAAAATCCGAAACGGGAAAACATGTTCATGGTGGGGGATGTGAAACAGTCAATCTACCGGTTCCGGTTAGCTGATCCTAGCATGTTTATGGCTAAATATAATCAATATCCTAAGAGCGCTGAAAATACGCGAATCACGTTACCAGACAACTTTCGTTCCGTGAAAAATGTGGATGATTTTACTAACTTAATTTTTGAACAAATTATGAATAGTGCTTTAGGAGAAATTGACTATACGGGCGATGCCCACTTACAGTTTGGGGCCAAGGATTACCCGGAATCGCTGGATACTAAAACTGAGATTATGATTTATAAAGATGATGGTGAAAATGCTGGCGAAATCATTACTAATGAGCAACAACAAATTAAAATGATTGCGAACAGAATTAATCAACTTTTAAATGATCATTATCAAATTTATGATCGAAAGGCGCAAACAACACGTGATATTCAGTTTGCAGATATCGCTATTTTAGCTTCAACAAAGCGGAATAATTTTGATATCTCAAACATTTTTGCTGAGCAAAAAATTCCAGTGGCAATCGATGGGTCAGAGAGTTATTTCAAAACCACGGAAGTTCAAATCATGATGTCGCTATTACAAATCATTGATAATCCTTATCAAGATATTCCGTTAGTAGCGGTTCTTCGTTCACCAATGATTCAAATGGATGAAAACCAACTGGCTTTCTTACGGATTAACCAAAAAACGGGAAACTACTTCCAATCGGTACTGAACTTTCAGGCTAATGCTGCCACGGAGGTTAAAAATGATTTTGGTGAAGTAGTGAAACAAAAAGTGGATCTCTTCTTAACCCAGTTGACCGCCTTTAGAGACTACGCCGTGAAACATAGTTTAGCAGAACTGATTTGGTATATTTATGATCAAACTGGCTTCTTAGATTACATTGGGGGAATGCCAGCCGGTAAGAAACGGCAGGCAAATTTACATGCGCTCTATCAAAGGGCCGCTGAATACGAACGCAATGGTTTTAAAGGGCTGTTTGCGTTTGTTAACTTTATTAAGAGGCTACAAAATCGAGACGATGATCTGGCAGAAGCCAGTGTAGAAAGTAATCCAGATGCAGTGACGGTTAAAACCATTCACGGAAGTAAGGGATTGGAATATCCGGTAGTCTTTGTCATGGATGCGACCCACGGCTTTAATGAAATGGATCTAAAAAGTAGTTTCATTTTGGATGACGATTTAGGGGTTGGAATCCAACGCTTGGATGAAATTCATCATTTGAAGATTCCAACGCTACAGTATCGGGCAATTGGTAATTTAGCCAAGAAGCGGATGCTAGCTGAGGAAATGCGAAAGTTGTATGTAGCGTTGACGCGGGCTAAGCAGAAGTTAATCATTACGGGAATTAGTAAAAATAAATCTCAAAAAGATGCGGAAACTTCCCTATTAGATGATTGGTCTAAGGGAATTCAAAGTTCAGAATTGGTTTTAAAAGAGTCCGAGCGAAGTGGAGCCCACAACTTTATGGACTGGATTGGAACGGCCTTGGTTCGCCATCCCATCTTTATGGAAGAATTTGGAACGGAAACCAACGACCATCTATTGCAAACTGATCCAGCTAAATTTGATGTGAAGTTTGTTAGTGATGCCGATTTACAAAAAAACGTTTCACATGAAACAATGACCACTGCAGCAACAGAAATTGAAACTGGTAGTGCAGATTTGGATTTCATTAAGCAAATTTTAGACTTTAATTACCAATATGATAGTGCTACCAAAACCACTGCTTATCAGTCGGTGTCTGAAATCAAGGGTCAGTTCGATGACCCCGACATCATTCAACTGGGAAGCCTGGTAGATCAGCCGAACCAGGTTCTTAAACAAACCCGTTACAACAGTGGTTCGTTTGCGACGCCTAAATTTTTACAAACCGCACAAGAACCCAGTGCCAGTGAAATTGGAACGGCGACTCATTTTGTCTTGGCTAAAGTCAACGTTTACGAACGAATTGATGAAGAATCCGTGCAAAACTTAATCGATAGCTTTGTTTCAGATGGATTGCTAACGAAAGAAGTGGCGCCTAAGATTAATGTGGCAGCCATTGTTAGATTCTATCAAAGTGATTTAGGCAAACGAATCTTACTCTATCCAGAGAATTTAAAACGAGAAGTTCCGTTTTCATTAATTATTAATGCGGGACAGCTTTTCTCTGAGTTTGAAAATGATGCCGAGCAAAAATTATTAGTCCACGGAATTATTGATGGGTACTTTATTGACCCAGATGTCGGACCCGTTTTATTTGATTACAAAACTAGTTTTGTTAATCCCGGGCATCCAGACGCAGATATTGCTAAGATTACGGATCAGTATCGTGGTCAATTGAACCTATACGCCAAAGCATTAGCAGATATTTTGCAACAGCCGATAAATAAGAAACAGCTTTATTTACTGGCTAACGGCGAATTTATTGATGTGTAGTTAAACTAATTAAAAAAATCCTCGTTACAAGCTGGTAACGGGGATTTTTATTAGATCAATTTAATAAGATGTTCGATGAAACCACTATCAAATAACACGTAAAGTCCAATTAGAATGTAACAAATTTTCATTAATTTTTCCCCGTGTTTTTCAATGACACCTTGAACTAGCTTGTTATTTTCAACGACTTTGGCAGCCACGACGATTATGAGTGACATGATTACTGCCATTAATGCTGCCAATCCAAAGTCAGTGGCGCTTTTCCCCACTAAAATAGGAATAAAGAGTGAGAGAACACAGCCGGCACAAACAGAGATATAGGTAATGAATACCGTATAAATGGCGGAATGCTTACTTTCTGCTTGTTCATCATCATCGTCATCTTTAAAGGCCATGTAAATGGGTAATAATCCGAGAATCCCTAGTAACCATTCGGGCAGGAATTTTTCTAAAATTTCTCCCATTAAGAATCCTAAAGTTAATAGGACGAGCACGGCTAATGCATACCCAATCATCACTTTGAAAAGGGGATACTTTTTTAAAAGAAAGATTAGCATAATAAAAAAATCAATGTTAATTGCGATAAAAGTTAAAAGTAAAACGGAAAAATTCATAATGAGCTCCTTACGTATGTTATATGTCGAATATAACATACGTTTAAAAATAAAGCTAATTAAAAAAGCCCTCACCGGAGCGAAGACCCTTTTAAAAGGAACGAATAATCAAAATAATTCCAAAGAATAGTAGATAAAAAGCTAGCAATAAAAGTGCGATACTAACTGCAATTCCTGGATTTACTAGTAGGATTAATCCGAAAATGATTCCAATAATTCCCATAATTAGATTTAACCAGTAATAAGACTTATTTTGCATTTTAATAAACTTAGTGAACCAGATTTCTAAAATTGAATCAAAAATAAACCAAATTGCTAGCATAATTCCCATGTAGGCAATTGCTAAGTCTGGGAAACTAACGAGTACGATTCCCAAAATCAAATCAAAAATACCATTAAAAATAATTAGATTATTGTTAATTCCTAAATTTTTATCCAGGTTTAAGATATCAATCATCTTGATAATCCCTTCAAAAATTAATGCAAAGGCAACTATGAAAATAATGGTTTTGATGGAATTGATGGGATTGTGAATGATAATTAATGATATCACCGTAAAAATAATTCCGACAACTAAAGTAAATGGATCAAAACTTTTATTTGATTTAAACATTACGCTTCTCCTTATTTAAATATGTACTTCTTCATTTTACTCTAATTGATAATTTATTTTACAAAATTATTAATTATCACTAATTTGAAGAATTTTAATTGCTTAAAATGTAATAAAACCTATAATTAAGAGATATTTGTTTATCTTTATAGATTGTTTTAGTAAAATCTTAATAATTTATAAAACGAAAGAGAAAGGGAAGCATATGGTATTTAAAGCACTCGGTAAGTATAAGTTCTGGGTGGCTGCCGCGTTATTCACCATGTTATTACAAGTGGGAGCAGCGCTTTGGCAACCTAGTTTTATGAAAGATATCTTGAATGTAATGTCGAATATGACTTTATCAACTTCCGGAAAAGTCGATAAAATTAGTGGTTATGGGGTTTCTTTGATTGGAATCGCGGTAATTGGTTTAATTGGTTCTATTCTAAATACCATTACGGCTGCTAAAGTTTCACAGTCAGTTTCAGCAGACATTCGAGAACGGACCTTTAGAAGAATTCAGAGTTTTTCGTATGCAGATATTGAAAAATTTAAAGCAGAAAATTTAGTGGTTCGGATGACTAATGATATTAATCAAATTCAAATTCTATTGATGATGATTTTTCAGGTGTTAATTCGAGTACCCATATTATTTTTGGGAGCATTTGTACTATCGATTATTACGATGCCAAAATTGTGGTGGATTATCATCATCATGGTAGCGCTAATCGTACTGGTTACGGGAATCGCCATGAAATTGATGGGTCCTAATTTCGTGGCCTTTCAAACTTTAGTGGATAAAATCAATGGGATTGCCAAAGATAATTTACGAGGAGCACGGGTAGTTAAATCGTTTGTGCAAGAAGCCAATCAAGAACAAAAATTTGATGCCGCATCAGACGAATTATTGGGTCGTAATTTGGCTACCGGTTATATTTTTTCTACGATTATTCCCTTATTTACCATCATTTCTCAGTTAGCAATCTTTGTTGCTATCTTATTTGTTTCGACCTACATTACTGACTCGCAATCACTAGCACAGAGCCAATTAGGTGGGATCATGTCGTTCATCCAATACATGATGTTAATCATGTTTTCAATTATTATGGGTGGAATGATGTCGATGTTTGCTTCTCGTGGTTTTATTTCAATGGGAAGAATTAAAGAAATTTTGGATACGAAACCTTCAATGAAATTTGCAGACGTTCCAGCGGAAACCCTAACGGGAAGTATTGAATTTGATGATGTTTCCTTCAAGTATCCAGGCGACGATGAACTCACTTTAAAAGACATTAGTTTTAAGGCAGCGGCTGGAGAAATGATTGGAGTAGTGGGAGCCACTGGTTCTGGTAAATCAACTTTAGCGCAATTAATTCCACGTTTTTATGATCCTACCTCTGGAGTAGTGAAAGTGGGAGGACAGGATTTGCGGCAGGTATCGGAAAAAACGTTGAAGAATACCATTTCGATTGTGCTACAAAAGGCAATTTTATTTTATGGGACGATTGCTAGTAACCTAAAACAGGGGAAACCTACTGCTACCAGTGCAGAGTTAGATCGCGCCGCAGAGATTGCCCAGGCTTCTGAGTTTATTAACCAATTACCGGAAAAATATGACGCAAAAGTTGAAGAACGAGGAAGTAATTTTTCTGGTGGACAAAAGCAACGTTTATCAATTGCCCGGGGAATTGTGAAGCAACCGAATGTTTTAATTTTAGATGATTCTACGTCTGCTTTAGATGCCCGTTCCGAAAAACTAGTCCAACAAGCACTTGATCAAGACTTAGATAAAACAACCACGGTCATTATTGCGCAAAAGATTTCTTCGATTATTCGCGCGGATAAAATCTTAGTTCTAGATGAGGGACGTTTAGTGGGACAAGGAACGCATCAAGAGTTGCTCCAAACTTCAGACATATATCGTAAAATTTATGAAACCCAAAAAGGAAAGGAGGACTAACTTATGCATGATACGTTAAGAGCTGGTAAATTTTTCTACCTATATTTGAAAAAATATAAGCTACAATTTTTAGTGATCAGCATTTTTATTTTCATAGCTACGTATTTACAAGTAGTTGCTCCTACGGTTTTGGGAGATGCAATTAAAGATCTATCCATCTATGTGACGGAATTCTTTACTCATCAACATGCAGGACAAGCAACCGCAACCTTGAAAACCATTGCGGAACAAATGAGCACGGTGAGCGGGCATCAAGTTGCTTGGCAGTCGCTAACCGATGCCAACGTCTCTGGACAGGTTTTACAGCACTTGCCTAAGGGAACTAGCATCAATCAGTTGCATGACGTTGCTTTATCGAATCCGGCTAGCAAGGCTACTTTTTTCTCCACAATGGGAAAATTGTTTTTATTCTATGTAATGACCGGTTTTGCGCAGCTAATCTATGAATTGTTATTTTCCCGCATCATCGCACATTCTACTAATCGAATGCGAAAAGGATTATTTGGCAAGGTAGAGAGAATGACAATTGCATATTTTGATAAGCATGAAGATGGTGAGATTTTAGCCCGGTTTACTTCTGATTTGGATAACATTCAGAACACTTTGAATCAGGCTGCGGTAACGGTGGCCACCAATGCGGCGTTGTTCATTGGAATTGTCTTTATGATTTTTAAAACTAACGTTAGTTTGGCGTTGGTAACCGTATCGACCACACCCGTAGCAATTCTATGTGCAATTATCATTATTATGAAGGCCAAAAAATCTACTGATTTACAGCAAGCAGAGGTTAGTTCGTTAAATGCTTATATGGATGAAAAGATTTCCGGACAAAAAGCAATTATCGTGGAAGGCCAACAACAAGAGGTCATTGATGGTTTTTTAACTAAAAATAATAAGGTTAAGAAAGCTACTTTTGCAGCACAAACGTGGTCGGGAATGATTTTACCGATTATGAATGGATTTTCGTTAGTAACTACCGCCCTGGTTATTTTTCTTGGCGCCAATATTGCTTTAAATGATAAATCGCTGTCAACCGCTGCTGCACTAGGATTAGTGGTTACTTTTATTCAATACGCTCAACAATATTACAATCCAATTATGCAAATTTCTTCTTCATTTAGTCAGCTGCAGTTGGCGGTTACCGGAGCCACGCGATTAAATATGATGTTTGATGAACCAGAAGAAGTAAACCCGCAAACTGGGATTCAATTTAAGCCGGGAGTTGCTAACGTAAAAATTGAACACGTTAACTTTGGTTACAGTCCAAAACGGCAAATTTTGAAGGATGTTAACATTGATGTTAATAATGGTGAAATGGTTGCCTTAGTTGGGCCTACCGGTTCTGGTAAAACTACAATTATGAATTTAATGAATCGTTTCTATGATGTTGATAGTGGCAGCATTAAATATGATGGCATTGACGTGCGTAAATTTGATTTGAAGAGTTTACGTTCTAATGTCGGAATTGTGTTGCAAGAATCAGTTCTCTTTAACGGAACGATTGCTGATAATATTCGTTTTGGAAAGCCCGATGCGACCTTGGATGAGGTAAAAGAGGTTGCTAAAACCACTAAAATTCATGATTTTATCGAAAGTTTACCGGATAAATATGATACCGAAGTAAATGATAGTAATTCACCGTTTTCAGTTGGGCAAAAACAACAGATATCAATTGCTCGGACAATCTTAACCGATCCTGAAGTTCTTATTTTAGATGAAGCTACTTCAAACGTTGATACGGTGACGGAGCAGCAAATTCAAAAGGCGATGGATGCAGCAATTGCTGGACGAACTTCCTTTGTAATTGCCCATCGTTTAAAAACCATTTTAAATGCCGATAAGATTGTCGTTTTAAAAGATGGCCAGGTAATTGAAGAGGGAACTCACCAAGAATTATTAAGGCAAAATGGATTTTATGCGGAACTATATCGCAACCAATTTGTTTTGGAATAGTTATGCCTAATAATTAATTAGACTAAGTAAAACATTTGTATAAAATCAAAGGTCTATTCAATCAATTATAGTTGATTGAATAGACCTTTTTTAAATTAAACTACAAAAAATATAACTTTTGTTATATAATGAAATCGCGATTAATGTAAGAAAAACTTAATC
The DNA here is from genome assembly GCF_047324295.1 of Fructilactobacillus vespulae. Lineage (GTDB taxonomy): Bacteria > Bacillota > Bacilli > Lactobacillales > Lactobacillaceae > Fructilactobacillus > Fructilactobacillus vespulae. The sequence goes on from NZ_CP137138.1 coordinate 521,968, forward strand.
ATTTTAAACTTTCTCTACTTATAAAACTGAGATACAATTAGATTGCTGTTTATTTAAATTGTTTTTTATGTTTTTCACTATATCTTAAAACTAAATTAATAAATTATTGTTATTATACTTTTAATGTTTTAATATTTTTGAATTATTATAATATTAATTTAAAATAAACTGAACTTTATTAAGTTACATAACTAATTTCAATAAAATTGGAGGGTTATTAAATGGGTGATCAATTTAATGACTACATAGGAAATAAAGTATACGAATATCGAGTATTAGCTCATTTAACTCAGGGATCTTTAGCTGATAAGATTGGAGTTTCAAAGCAAACAATTTTTTCAATTGAAAAAGAACAACATTCACCAACTCTCAGAGTTGCTTTTAGAATCGCAAACTTTTTTAACGTAGAAATTACGGATATATTTTCATACAAAGTAGACGAAGAAGTAGATTTAAAAAAATAAATATAGCAGATTAGAAAACACCTTTTGATAAAGGTGTTTTTTTTATTGGGGAGGTTAATTTTTCTAGCAAAGAGATAACAAAAGTTAGATATTAATTTATTAAGAAATTACTATTTTTTTACAAAAAAATTTTAACAAACAATTGTAAATGTTGATATGATGGGCGTTATCGCTATTGGTTTTTCACAATAATAAATTACCTTAGAAATTGCCATATAAAAATAATGGTGTAAAATCTAATTAAGATATAGTTGTGTAAAACCTAAAAATACAATTTATTGCATTTTAATTATATTTTTCGCTAATACTTAAGGAGATGTATAGATTGCTTTATAACAAAAAACAAATTAATAAAACGAATGAGAAAAAAGTTTTAAGAAAAGTGAAGAAAAACTGGGTAGTTGTTTCGGCAGCTACTTTTATGTTTTTCGGTAGTTTAATTAGCTTTTCAACTGAGCAAAAGGTTAGTGCCAGTGATAGTAATCCTAGTACAAGCCAAGTTAAAGTAGGTTCATCAGCATCTGGTGAAGAGGGTTCTAAGACATCTGATAATAGTGTGGCTAGCGAAGCACCTGTATCTGTTGCCACTAAGTCAGTTGGCAGTAGTTCAGCTAGTGAAGCACCGGTGTCTGTTGCAACTAAGACAGCTGACAGTAGTGTAGCTAGTGAAGCACCAGTATCAGGAGCAACTAAGTCAGTTGGCAGCAGTGTAGCTAGTGAGGCACCGGTATCCGTTGCCACTAAGTCAGTTGGCAGCAGTGTAACTAGTGAAGCATCAGTATCAGGTGCAGCTAAATCAGTTGATAGCAGTTCAGCTAGTGAAGCATCGGTATCAGATGCCGCTAAAACAAGTACAAGTGCTTCAACAATTGAAAAAAAAGAAACTAACGCAGTAGATGGAAATGTTAGTACATACGCAGCAAAAGAAGATTTAAATATTAATACATCAAATAAATCGCTTGATTCTGATTCAAATAAAATTTTACAAAGAAGTAGTACTGATAATTTATTTACTTATAAAGTAAGTGATCCTAATTATGATGAAGCCGGTTTCCCATACAAGGATCCGGATCCAAACCACTATAATTTTGGTTATATGAAAGTGGGTACCTATGTAAATGTTGCCAATAGTATAAATCAAAACTATCGTGTCCATTCAGTTATTTTTTCTACCAATCGTAATGGTGATGGAACGGTTTATATTTATGAACTAGATGGAAATAAAAAGGTTATTGGACAATACTCATTAGTTAAAACGGGAGAATTACAAAATTCCCAAAATATCAGAAACTTTGTATACGCTAAAGTTTCTGATCAAAATTTCCAAGGTTATTTCGATAATGGGTATAATCCTGATAACGTTAGAATGCAAAATGCTTGGAGATATCAAGATCATCTAGGATTTGATACGGTTATCGGTGGATTATCATTAATAACCCCACAATTGGTTGAACAAAACATCGAATGGATTGATGAAAAAACTAATGAAGTTATTAGTGTTAAGCATGAAAAAGCAATTTCAGGTCAAGTTTATGAAATAACAGGATTCCCTAGTCAGGTATTAGAAAACAAATACTACATTAGTAAAAAAGCAGGTAATGATCGAGGAATTGTTTCTAACTTTGGAAAAGTCGGGCAAGAATTTGCTCTTAAATTCGTAAACGGAACAATGCTATATACTGAAACTGATACTGATGGTGGTATGGATGTTGTTTTTAAAAACAATGATGGTAAGTCAATTTTAGGAATTGATAACAATACAGGTCAGGGAAGACAATACAAATACCATATTGATAAAAACTATAATTTTAATGACAATGGTATTTACTTTGAAAATGATGGTAGATTTATTGTTAGAAAAATATATGTCGAACAAAATAGATTAATTAAATTTTATGTTAGCGCTGTAGGTAAATTAGTGCCTAAAGATGTTAATGGAAATGAAATTGATAATGGTAAATACATTAAGGAATATCCAGTTGATCCTAAAAATGATTACACAAACGTTGATAATCCAATTATTCCAGATATTCCGGGCAAGACTCCAATTGATAAGGATGGAAATCCCCTAAAACCAGGAGATACCTTCCCAATTGATAAAAACCACCCAGGTGAAGATAGTAAATTGGTCTACGTAAACACTGATCAACGGATTAAAGTTTCCTACGTTGATAAAGATACTAACCAATCAGTTAAGGAAGTAACTTTAACTGGAAAACCAGGGGAAAAATCAAGTTACAGTACTAGTGATGAGCTTAAAGAACTTGAAAACAAGGGTTACGAAGTAGTAACTGATGGATATCCAAGTGCAGGAGTTAAATTTGGTACTAATGATAAGGATCAAGAGTTTAAGGTTGTAGTAAAACACAAACAAACTCCAGTAACACCAGATACTCCAGGAACGCCAGGACAACCAGTGGATCCAAACAATCCAACGGGACCAAAATATCCAGCAGGAACTGACCTTAACTCCTTAAGAAAAGTAATTACGCAAACCATCAACTATGTTGATGAAAAAGGTAATGAAGTTCATGTTCCAAGTACGCAAACCGTAACGTTTGAAAGAAATGCTACCTTTGATCAAGTAACTGGAAATGTAACTTACAGCGAATGGAAGAGTTCAGACACTAACTTTAGTGCGAAAACATCACCAGTGGTTAATGGTTACTACTTGAAGAATAAGGATCAAATGGTAATTCCAGCTAAGGGCGTAACTGCAGAATCAGCTAACGATACTGAGACAGTGGTATACGAACAAGTTGGTAAATTAACCCCAGTTGATACAGATGGAAACCCACTTCAACCGGAGGTTAAATATCCAAACAATCCAGCAGATCCAAGTGAACCAACTAACCCAATCATTCCAGATATTCCAGGTAAGACACCAATTGATAAGGATGGAAATCCCCTAAAACCAGGAGATACCTTCCCAATTGATAAAAACCACCCAGGTGAAGATAGTAAATTGGTCTACGTAAACACTGACCAACGGATTAAAGTTTCTTACGTTGATAAAGATACTAACCAGTCAGTTAAGGAAGTAACTTTAACTGGAAAACCAGGGGAAAAATCAAGTTACAGTACTAGTGATGAACTTAAAGAACTTGAAAACAAGGGTTACGAAGTAGTAACTGATGGATATCCAAGTTCAGGAGTTAAATTTGGTACTAATGATAAAGACCAAGTGTTTAAGGTTGTAGTAAAACACAAACAAACTCCAGTAACTCCAGATACTCCAGGAACGCCAGGACAACCAGTGGATCCAAACAATCCAACTGGGCCAAAATATCCAGCAGGAACTGACCTTAACTCCTTAAGAAAAGTAATTACCCAAACCATCAACTATGTTGATGAAAAAGGTAATGAAGTTCATGTTCCAAGTACGCAAACCGTAACGTTTGAAAGAAATGCTACCTTTGATCAAGTAACTGGAAACGTAACTTACAGCGAATGGAAGAGTTCAGACGCTAACTTTAGTGCGAAAACATCACCAGTGGTTAATGGTTACTACTTGAAGAATAAGGATCAAATGGTAATTCCAGCTAAGGGTGTAACTGCAGAATCAGCTAATGAAACAGCGACCGTAGTATACGAACAAGTTGGTAAATTAACCCCAGTTGATACAGATGGAAATCCACTTCAACCGGAGGTTAAATATCCAAATAATCCAGCAGATCCAAGTGAACCAGCTAACCCAATCATTCCAGATATTCCAGGTAAGACACCAATTGATAAGGATGGCAATCCCTTAAAACCAGGAGATACCTTCCCAATTGATAAAAACCACCCAGGTGAAGATAGTAAATTGGTCTACGTAAACACTGATCAACGGATTAAAGTTTCCTACGTTGATAAAGATACTAACCAACCAGTTAAGGAAGTAACTTTAACTGGAAAACCAGGGGAAAAATCAAATTACAGTACTAGTGATGAGCTTAAAGAACTTGAAAACAAGGGTTACGAAGTAGTAACTGATGGATATCCAAGTACCGGAGTTAAATTTGGTACTAATGATAAGGACCAAGAGTTCAAGGTTGTGGTAAAACACAAACAAACTCCGGTAACTCCAGATACTCCAGGAACCCCAGGACAACCAGTGGATCCAAACAATCCAACGGGACCAAAATATCCAGCAGGAACTGACCTTAACTCCTTAAGAAAAGTAATTACCCAAACCATCAACTATGTTGATGAAAAAGGTAATGAAGTTCATGTTCCAAGTACGCAAACTGTAACGTTTGAAAGAAATGCTACCTTTGATCAAGTAACTGGAAACGTAACTTATGGAGCATGGGTTGCCAAAGATGGAGAGAATAGTTTTAGTGCGAAAACTTCACCAGTGGTTAATGGTTACTACTTGAAGAATAAGGATCAAATGGTAATTCCGGCTAAAACAGTAAACGCTGATTCAGCTAACGATACTGAGACCGTAGTATACGAACAAGTTGGTAAATTAACCCCAGTTGATACAGATGGAAATCCACTTCAACCGGAGGTTAAATATCCAAATAATCCAGCAGATCCAAGTGAACCAACTAACCCAATCATTCCAGATATTCCAGGTAAGACTCCAATTGATAAGGATGGAAATCCATTAAAACCAGGAGACGAATTCCCAATCAATCCAAGTAAACCAGGTGAAGATAGTAAATTGGTCTACGTAAACACTGATCAACGGATTAAAGTTTCCTACGTTGATAAAGATACTAACCAACCAGTTAAGGAAGTAACTTTAACTGGAAAACCAGGGGAAAAATCAAATTACAGTACTAGTGATGAGCTTAAAGAACTTGAAAACAAGGGTTACGAAGTAGTAACTGATGGATATCCAAGTACCGGAGTTAAATTTGGTACTAATGATAAGGACCAAGAGTTCAAGGTTGTGGTAAAACACAAACAAACTCCGGTAACTCCAGATACTCCAGGAACCCCAGGACAACCAGTGGATCCAAACAATCCAACGGGACCAAAATATCCAGCAGGAACTGACCTTAACTCCTTAAGAAAAGTAATTACCCAAACCATCAACTATGTTGATGAAAAAGGTAATGAAGTTCATGTTCCAAGTACGCAAACTGTAACGTTTGAAAGAAATGCTACCTTTGATCAAGTAACTGGAAACGTAACTTATGGAGCATGGGTTGCCAAAGATGGAAAGACTAGTTTTAGTGCGAAAACTTCTCCAGTCGTAAGCAACTACTTCCTAAAGGACAAAGAACAAACCGTAATCGCAGCTAAAACAGTAACCACTGATTCAGCTAACGATACGGAAACAGTAGTATACAAACAAGTTGGTAAATTGATTCCTGTTGATCCAAATGGAAACCCATTACAACCAGGAATCGACTATCCAAACAATCCAAATAACCCAGGTGAGGTTAATTACCCAATCATTCCAGAAATTCCAGGTAAGATGCCAATTGATAAGAATGGAAACCCACTAAAACCAGGTGATCCATTCCCAATTGATAAAAACCACCCAGGCGAAAATATCACCATTACTTATATTGATATTCCTGAAGTTAAGGTAATACCAAAAGAAGATGGTAAAGTTGAAAATAATCCTGAAATTCCAGTAAATAAAACAGTTGCTACACCAAAAGAGGAAACTGCAAAGCAAACAGCCAAGGAAACTCCTCAAGCAAAAACTTTGCCACAAACCGGTCAAAGCGACAGTAGTACACTAGCAATTATTGGTTCAGCGCTTATTTCACTATTTGGAATCTTTGGTCTTGGAGCTTTAAGAAAAAAGAACGAAGATAAGTAACTACTAGCAATAAAAAATCGTTTAGTAATTAAATAGATTTTTTGAAAGGAACTGTATCCATTAAATCGGATACAGTTCTTTTTTTATAAAAAAATAAATTGAAACTAACCCGCCACTAGCATATTATTGAGTTAATTATTAAATAAAGAAATGGTATGAAAAATGGAAAATATTAAACAAAAGCATCGATTTATAACCGGTTTTAATGGATTACGTGCGATTGCCGTAATCGGGGTAATTTTATACCACTTGAATCCGACTGTTTTTAGTGGTGGTTATCTAGGAGTGCCGGTCTTTTTAACTCTTTCTGGTTACTTGGTAACTGATCATTTGATTAGTGAATATGAAGCTGGCGGAAAGTTTGATTATCGACATTTTTGGTATAAAAGGCTAACTAAACTTTATCCAACGTTGATAATTATGCTGTCACTATCAGCAGCCTATATCACGATTGTGCAACGAAATTTATTACCCAATCTATGGCAGAGTGTGGTAACCAACTTAACTTATACATATAACTGGTACGAAATTTTAAACGGTCAGTCTTATTTCCAGACCTTTGCGGGCTCGGCATCACCGTTTACCCACTTATGGACATTAGCAATTGAGGGGCAATTTTATTTAATCTGGCCTTTATTGGTAGTCTTCTTATTGAAGTTGTTTCGTAATAAGAAAGGGGTTTTTTACGTCTCCATCGGATTATCATTATTATCCGTAATCTTGATGGCTTTCTTGTTCAAACCAGGCGTTGACCCTAGCCGAGTTTACTATGGAACTGATACCAGAATGTTTTCCATTTTGCTGGGTTCAGCACTGGCAGTTTTATGGCCAAGTGACAAAGTGATGTTGGGATTTGGCAAACCACAAATTCGCTTCTTTAACATTGTGGGAACAATTGGGGCGGTTGGAATGCTAGCCCTAATCTTCTTGATGGGAGCACAGTCAAATTTCCTTTATCGAGGAGGAATGTTACTATTCTCGTTATTTACCATCCTTTCCATGTGGGCAATTTTGGCTAACGCAGGAAGCTGGAATCGTCTTATGACCAATCGTGTATTTGATTGGATTGGTTCGCGCAGTTACGAAATCTACGTCTATCAGTTACCGGTGTTTGTTTTTTGGGGTGACATGTTCAAAAACGTCGCTGATCACCAATTTTTATATGCGGTAATTGAACTAACCATGATTATCGTAATGTCAGAATTATCATATCGCTACATTCAGGTCCCCTTTGCTAAATACGATTACCAAACAATTTTTGCAAAGATTTGGCAATTTATTAAAGCCATTAAACTTAAATCTTTGGTGATTACCTTGATAGTTGGAATTGGTATTTTTGGAACGATTCAATCGACAATTATGAACCCTAAACAAGCCAACCACACACAGTTAGCTAATCGGATTAAAGAGAACGCGAAGAAAGAAAAAGAACACAATGAAGCGTTGGCTAAAAAAATCAAGAATAAGGCAGCGGTGCAACGTTCTAAAGAAGATGAAGCGGCGTTAAAAGATTCTGAATTAACCAAAGCTCAGTTGAAGCAGGCTACTAGTATTTCTGGGAGTGCAATTGGAGATTCCGTGATGCTTTCTGGTCGCGATGAATTGCAAAAGATTTTCCCTAAGGTCTACATTGATGCAGCAGTTTCTCGTCAAGCTGATGATTCAATTTCGGTGCTTAAAAGCTTAGATCAAAAGGGATTGCTGGGAAACAATGTGATTATCGGTTTGGGAACAAACGGTAATATTACTGATGATTCGGTAGATAAAATGATGGACATCATTGGTAATAAACGGCACGTTTTCTGGATTAATAACCATGTACCGACCCAACCTTGGCAAAATCAGAATAATGAATTGCTAGAAAACGCGAAGAAAAAGTATAAAAACTTAACCGTGTTGGACTGGAACAGTTTTATCAATGGGCATGATGATTGGCTCTACAGTGATCAAACTCATCCTAATACCACTGGAGTTCCTAAGTACGCCACGTTTATTGCAAAAGAAGTTTTGAATAACGCAAAAAAATAGAAGTGATTTAATCACTTCTATTTTTTATAGGGAATTTTTTCTAATTTTAATAAAGCTATTTTCCGGTCAATTCCGCCGGCATATCCGGTTAGTTGCTGTTGTTTTCCTAAAACTCGATGGCACGGGATAATGATAGCAATGGGATTACGACCCACGGCGCCACCAATGGCACGGACGGCTTGAGGATTGTGGATTGCAACGGCAATTTCTGAATAACTAGTCGGGGTACCCCAGGGGATTTTTTGCAGGTAGCTAAGTACTTGTTTTTGAAAAGGGGTCCCGGTGATTTTTTGCGGAATTGTTTGTGGATCGGGATTTTTCCCCTGAAAATATTGATCCAACCAGTGAATGGTTTTTTCGATAATAAGATTGGTGCCAGTTGTTGCTTTTTCTAAGTCATACGATTTGCTGTATAACTTTTGTTGTACAAACCATAAACCTAATAAAAAGTGGTCATCACAAAGGATGGTCATCTCTCCTAGTGGTGATTGATAATTTGCCTTGGTTAACATGAAAACCTGCTTTCTTTTTTGAGGTTAGTTTTTAGCTAACAGAGCGTTGGCAGTTACACGTCTCACAATCTGTAACCGCCTAAACGCTAATTAAATAGGATAATAAGAAATAATAATTCTTTTTAGAGATAACTCTGCTATGCTTATTTTATATCAATTTTTAAAAGAGGTAGCTATGATTAATCGATTTAGAGAAAGTAAGAATTATCAGATTTTAAACGAAATTTTGAGTGCTATGACCCATGGTTTTGGGGTGGCTTTTAGTATTGCTGGGCTGGTGTTAATTATTATTCGCGGAGTCCAAGTCGGGGGCGCAATGCGAATCACCACCTTCTCCATTTATGGAGCCATCTTAGTGATTTTTTATCTAGCCTCAACCTTGTTTCACAGCTTGTATTTCACCAAAGCAGAAAAGGTCTTTCAAATTTTTGATCATTCGGCCATCTATTTGTTGATCGCCGGGACCTATGTTCCATACTGTTTGGTGACAATTGGCGGCGTTTTAGGCTGGTTGACCTTGATTATTATTTGGGCAATGGCTTTAGCCGGAATTATTTATAAATCATTGTACGGCAATCGGTATCCGATTGGATCAACCATTATTTACATTGTGATGGGGTGGATGTGTCTGATTGATATTTGGCCCCTTTGGCATACTTTAAGCCACTTTAGTTTTTGGTTATTAGTGATGGGTGGGGTGGCCTTTACTTTAGGAGCAGTCATCTACAGCTTCAAACGAATCCTATTTGGCCATGTAATTTGGCACCTTTTTGTAATGCTAGGAACGGCCTTAATGTACTTTTCTATCTATTTAAGTGTTTAAGTTGACTATGATTAAAAACAATGGTTAAATAAACGTAACTAAGCAAACGAAGGAGGAAGAATAATGGCTAACACAATGAACAGACAATTTGGTATGTGCTGCTGTACTTGTTACAATGCATGATGTTCGTTGTGGATACGGATGTTATGCATCTGTATCTAGTGGAGTGGTTTTGTGATGCTCAGTTAGATACAAGAAATTGTTAATCTAACTGTGAATCGCGGACCGCGGTTATTCTTTTTCGTAAACGAAATTTTAAAACCAGTTAGACTAACAGTTGTTAGCTAGCTGGTTTTTTGTTTTGAAAAAGGAGTGGAAATGATGAGTAAAAGAGTAAAGTGGATTCTTGGAATTTTGGTAGTTCTAATCGTGGGATTCTTTGGCTATCAGCAGTTTGGGGGTCAAACGAGTCAAACTAATAAGACCATTACAATTGGCTCTTATGGACCCGATACCGATGTTTGGCAACACATCGCTAAGTTACCTGAAACTAAAAAAGCCGGTTTGAACTTGAAAGTGAAGGACTTTTCGGATGGGGTTTCGCTAAATAAAGCCACCATCAATGGAGAAGTTGATGTTAATGCCTTTCAAATGTATGGCTACATGAAGTTCTTCAACGATCAAAGTAAATCTGGTAAACTGGCAGCTTTGGGAACTACTTATTTGGAACCCATGGGACTTTATTCTAAAGAATACAAGTCATTAAAAGATGTTCCAGATAAAGCTACAATCGCCATTTCTAGTAACCCAGCCAATACCTCACGGAGTTTGAAATTGCTTAAGAGTGCTGGTTTGATTGAGTTAAAGGGTAATCCTAAAGGTGGTCTTTACAACGAAACCAACGTAACTGACAACAAAAAGGATTTAACTTTCCAAATGGTTGATGATCATACTGGTCCTCGTTTGTTAGCAGATAAAAACGTGGCAGCGGTGGTAATTGGTAACACCATGGCGCTTCAAAGTGGCTTAAACGTGTTCAAAGATTCGATTTATCACGAAAAATTAGATGATTCAACTAAGAACAATATCAACATTTTGGCAACCAACAAAAAGAACGAGAACAACAAAGATTACAAGAAGTTAGTGGAAATTTACCACGGTAAGGCAGCCCAAGAATACTTAACGAAGAAATTTAAGGGAACCAAGCTGGACGTAAATAAACCAGTTAGCTACTTAGAAAATTAATGAAGATGGGACGATTGGAAAATGAAAATTGGTATTCCGGCCAATATTAACTTATTGGCAACTGATAATTTTAATTTAGATAAGGCAAATTATACGAACGAATTTTTCATTGATTTATTGGTTAAACATGGGATTCGTCCTGAAATTATTCCGCTAGTACCTAAGCAAATGGTGCAGGAATATGTCGCAGAAGTCGACGGAATCATTATTCCGGGAGGAAACGATGTTGACCCAGAAATGTTTGCCGAAAAACCAGAGGCAGAAATTGGGAAAACTTATCAACCACATGATGAATTTGAAGTACAAATTGTTAAAGAAGCGATTAAGAATAAGATTCCGGTATTAGGAATTTGTCGCGGCCATCAAATTATCAACGTTGCCATGGGAGGAACTCTTTACCAGGATTTGCCCACTGATTTAACTAGCGTGGAACAACATGATCAAACGGTTCCAAATGAGATTGGAACGCAAATGGTAGCCATTAAACCCGATAGCCAGTTGGCCCAAACCGTGGGAACTAATCCCATGGTGAACTCCAAGCACCACCAAGCCATTAAAAAGGTGGGCTCGGGCTTGAAAGTTAACGCAGTGTCTGAAGACGGAGTGATTGAAGGAATTGAAAACGCCGATGGTAGTATTACCGGTGTGCAATGGCACCCGGAATTAATGTGGCATCGTGATAAAAATGAAGAAAAAATATTTACGGATTTTTTTGCTAGAGTAAAAGCAGCCGAATAAAAAACACTCGCATTGAGGTAGACCTCAGTGCGAGTGTTTTTATTTATTTAGCTTCATGATGACGTGGTTTTTTAAAGAAACACATGAATTCAAAGAAACCGAGTAAAACGAGGCAAATGAGAGCAACTGGTCCACCAGTGGTTTTGTAAAGCCCTAAAACCGCGGTGATTCCAATTGCAGAGACGGTCACAATTAGAGACCACTTTTGTAAAGCAGTCAGTTGATCGATTTGACCGGCAAAACTAGTTGCAAGCATTCCGGCACCGATGAACGCAATAATTCCGATAACGGCGTGTAAAATTATAATCATATGTATTATCTCCTTTAACTGATTAATCATTACTATTATAACTAACTTTTGAATGACAAAATGAATTAATAAGCGAAATGTTTGAAGAATTAAAACTGATGCTGTAAATTTAAGCAACAGAAAAAAGATTGCGAGGTTATTTATGAAAGCAGCTGAATTTGTAAAAAAGGGTCAAGTAGAAATTGTGGACGTTCCTAAACCAGAATTAACGGGGACTACGGATGCCGTAATTAAGGTAGTTCGGGCCTGTGTTTGTGGTTCTGATCTCTGGTTCTTCCGTGGAATTAGTGACCGCAAGGCCGGTTCAAGAATTGGACACGAAGCAATTGGAATCGTTGAAGAAGTCGGATCTGACGTTAAAAACGTGCAACCGGGTGACTTTGTTATCGTTCCTTTCACCCACGGATGTGGTCACTGTGCCGCTTGTCTAGCTGGTTTTGATGGTGATTGTATGAACCGTCAACCAATTGAAAACGCGGGATACCAAGCTCAATATCTCGATTATGAAAATGCTGATGGGGCCTTGGTTAAAGTTCCCGGACAACCATCAGATTATTCAGAAGAAACTTTAAATTCACTTTTAACTTTATCTGATATCATGGCAACCGGTTACCATGCGGCGGCTAGTGCCGAAGTTAAACCGGGAGATACGGTGGTCGTGATGGGTGATGGTGCCGTTGGATTGGCCGGAATCTTATCAGCTAAGTTAATTGGTGCTAAACGAATTATTTCTACCAGTCGGCATGCTGATCGCCAAGCCTTGGCTAAGGAATTTGGTGCGACCGATAACGTCCCTGAACGTGACGAAGAAGCAGTTCAACATATCATGGAATTGACGGATGGCAATGGAGCTGATGCAATTCTAGAATGTGTGGGAACGGCGAAATCATATGCTACCGCCCAACAAGTTGCTCGTCCCGGTTCAATTATTGGACGAGTAGGAATTCCCCAAAAAGAAGACATTAATTCAAAAGAACTCTTTATGAATAATACGGGTCTTCGTGGTGGGATTGCGGCAGTAACCACTTATGATAAGAAGTTCCTCTTGGATGCCGTTTTGAATCACAAGATTAATCCTGGCAAGGTCTTCACCAAGTCATTTAAGTTAGATGATATCCAAGCTGCTTATGAAGCAATGGATAAGCGAGAAGTTATCAAATCATTATTAATCATGGATTAAACGAAAGGAATGACCGCGGTCATTCCTTTTTTTACACAAAAACACGAACTATAACTTAACTAAATTCTTTTATTTTCCGGTTTACATCTCAAACTACGAATGTTATTATTGATTCATCGATAAATGTTAGTTATAAAAAGGTGGAGAAGCTAATGGATAAGCAAGAAAAAGAAAGTTCTTTAATCTACGGACCAAATGACAACGTACCCACGGGACAATCAGTTCTACTGGGACTACAACATGTGTTAGCAATGGACGTCTACGTTCCGCCCGTAATCATTGCCGGATTATTGGCAATGGGAATGGGTGAAAAGATGAGTTTAATTCAAGCAACTTTCTTAGCTGCCGGAATTGGAACTATCTTACAAACTAAGTTCTTTATGAAAATGCCCATTTCAGCTGGACCTTCATTTGTGCCAATCGGTGCAATTGTAGGTGTTTACATGGCTATGGGGGCTGCTCATGGTGGAATGGCCACTGTGATTGGTTCATTAGCAGTTGGAGCCCTTTTTATGATTTTCTTAGGACTTACTGGAGTCTTTCAAAAGGTGATTAATGTCCTAGTTCCTTCTATTGTAGGGGGAACCATCATCACTAGTGTGGGGCTTTCCTTGATGCCAGCCGCTTTAAACGACAATATCTTTAAAGCTCCCGGCAACATCAATGAAAACATTGTGTTAGCCTCCATCACAGGATTGGTTCTTCTAACGGCTGTTTTCTTGGGACTTTACTTCCCTAAAGCAAAACATTTCTTCAAAGTAGGTTCTATCATTTTGGCCCTAGCCGCTGGTAGTATTACTGCGACCTTCATGGGACTCTTTGACTGGAGTGCGGTTGCTAAAGCACCTTGGTTAACTTTCCCTCGTTTTAATGTTTTCCACTATGGAATTCACTTTGATCTTTCTTCAATCTTAACTTTCGTCATTATTTACGCCGTGATCACGGCTGAAACAACCGGGACTTGGTTCGCAATGAGTGCCGTAACCGAAGAAAAAATTTCACCTAAGCAATGGAATCGCGGAATCATTGGTGAAGGAATTAGTTGTATCGTGGCTGCCCTAGTTGGTAGTACCCCAGTTACTAGTTACTCAACCAACGCCGGTGTGATTTCCATTACCGGGATTGCCAGTAAAAAAGTATTTCTAAGTGCCGGAATTTGGTTCGTTGCCTTAGGATTCTTAGGTAAAGTTTCTGCCTTTCTATCTGCAATTCCAGCACCCGTAATTGGGGGAGTTTTCTCCATTATCTGTGCTACCATCATGTTAAACGGTTTGAAGGTTATCAAAGGACTTCAAACTAGTGAACGTGACCTTTACGTAGTGGGAATGCCTATTATTTTAACGATGGCAATGATCTTGATCCCAAGCACTACGGTCAAAGCCGCCCCAGAAATGATCCAATACATCTTGGAATCACCTGTGGCAGTCGCAGCGATTGCCTGTGTAATTTTAAACTTAGTTATGCCTAAGCGTCTTAAAAATCAAACAGATTAATTTATGAGATAGAGTGATGCTTTAGCATCGCTCTATTTTTTTCGGAGGAAATTAAATGACAATTAAAAAAGTAATTAAAGGATCAGGATATACCGCCGTTAATCCGGATGAAGTCCAATTTTTAGAAAATATTTTGGTGGTAATTAATCAGGCGGGAAAAATTGAACGGATCGTTACTCCTAACGAAGCGGATTACGATGATGTGTTAACTGCAGCTCCAGAAGTGATTGAACTTGCCCCACACCAATACTTATTGCCCGGTTTTATTGATACGCATATTCATGCGCCACAATGGCCCAACGCTGGACTAGCATTGGATCGGCCGCTCTACCAATGGTTAAACGATTATACTTTTCCTTTAGAAGCAAAATACCAAGACCTCGACTTTTCGCGGGCCGTTTATGATGATTTAACGAAGACCTTGGTCAGTCTCGGAACCACAACGGCCGTCTACTTTGGGACAATTTATCCCGAATCTAACCTGGTGTTGGCAGAAATGTGTGATAAAAATGGGCAGCGGAGCTTGATTGGACAAGTCAGCATGGATGATCCAGAGCTGAATCCCGAGTATTATCGAGATGAGTCAGCGGCGGCAAGTGTTGCCAAGGCGGAGACGTTTATCAAAAAATTGCTGGCTAAAAATCAGGAATTTACCATTCCACAAACGCCGGTAATCACTCCCCGGTTTTTGCCGAGCTGTACCTTACCGGCCTTAAAAGGCTTGGGCCAACTAGCTAAGCAGTATCAGTTGCCCATTCAGTCCCACTGTAGTGAAAGTGACTGGGAAAATAACTACGCTTTAGAAAAATATGGGAAACGGGATACCACGGTGCTGGCTGAAGCGGGCTTGCTAAATGAGCACAGTATCATGGCGCATGGAACGCTTTTAAATGATGAAGACTTTTCTAAGTATCAAAAAGCGCAGGCCTCAATTGCCCACTGTCCCATTTCAAACGTGTATTTTGGTGATGGTATTTTACCGGTTAAACGAATCTTGCAGCACCAAGTCAATGTGGGGCTGGGAACGGATATTTCGGGTGGCTATTCACCCAGCTTGTATGACAATATGAAACAAACCATTTTATCTTCCCAACAGCTCCAAAGTGGGGTTGATACCCGGATTGCAACGGAAAAACGTGGAGTTGCCAATAGTCGGGTGTCTGCTAAAACGGCCTTTTACCTTGCAACGGTAGGTGGTGCAAAGGCTACCAACCTGAAGATTGGTGAAATTAAACCGGGTTGTTTCGCTGACTTACAGGTAGTTGAGATTAAGCCCAAACCTTATCAACCACAATCAAGCGACGACAACTTTGAAAGTTTAATCTATAATACGAACGAAAATAATATTAAAGCGGTTTATGTCGGCGGAAAACAAGTTAAATAAAGAAGTTATTACGTATGTATTAAGTAATAACTTTTTTTATTTTGTAATAAAAATTTGGGAAATTGCCATAAAAATGATAATCTGTTATTAACTCACTAAAATGGAAAAGAGGCTCCAAAATGAAAAAGGCACTGGTGAAAATTTTTATTGCAATTTTTACTGTTGGAATGGGAGTCGGAATTGCAAGCAATGTTCAAGCGAACCAGTCCGATGTTCCCGAACAAACTAAAGGAACGATTACCGTTCGCTATGAAAATGAGATTGGCCAAACGATTCGGCCCGCAACGGTTAATACGGGATCTTCTGGAGTAACTTTTACTGCTCAAATTCCTACAATCGATGGCTATTCGCTTGCCAGAATTGAAAATGGGCAAAATGATGCAAACGGTCCCCGAATGGTCTTTGGGGGAACTACTCCCGCAGATGCTAACCAGGAAATGGTGATTGTTTATAATTCAGTTCCAGGAACTAGTGCGGCTGCAGACGTGCAAAAACAAGTGCAGAATCAAGCTGATGCAACTAAAAATCCTTCTGCTGCAAACAAGCAAAAAAGTGATGATAGTCAAAAGTCAGCGAACCAAACTGCAAGTACTAAAAAAGAACGGGAAAATAAAAACAACCCGGCAACTAGTACAAAAACCAAGAGTACGGAAAAACAACCTGACACCACTAAGGAACAAAATGGTGACGGTGCTTTATTGTACGGTGGAATCGCAATTGTTGTGATTGTTGCTGTTTTAGTATTTATTGGAATTAAACTTAGAAAAAAATAAAATAAAAAATCCTCCAGTAATGGAGGATTTTTTATTTGGTGATAAAGTCTAATAATTTAAACATGATGGTTTGATTTTCTGGTGGAACCGGATGGTGCAAAATGTCTGCGGGCGTTTGTTCAAGAGCATTGTGATCAAGGGCATAACGACCGTCATTAACCACCATTTCGCGAACGTTATCTGCGGCTGGTTCAAAGTGGAATTGCAAGCCAATAACGTTATCGTTTAATAAAAATCCTTGGTTTTTAACTAGTTTAGAGCTAAAGAGTAATTGAGCTTGCTTAGGGACTTCAAATTGGTCTTCGTGCCAGTGAAGGGCGGTTAACTCGGCTGGAATTCCAGGTATTTTTGTATTTTCTAAATACACGGTGGCCCAGCCCACTTCTTTGGCCGGGGCCTTGCTGATTTTAGCTCCCAAGGTTTTAGCAATTTGTTGCGCGCCGTAACAAGCCCCAAAAATAGGTTTGTGAGCAGCTAATAGTTGCTTAATTAAATCACGTTCTGCTTGAATCCAAGCCATATCATCGTTGGGACTCATGGGTCCACCTAAAATAACTAACAAGTCGGTCTCTTTTTCAGTAGGCAGAATCCCAAACTGATAGGGATGGTACACAAATAGTTCATGGCCATGATGATTTGCCCAAGTGGCAATGGTTCCGGGACCTTCATTGGGCGTGTGTTGTAAAACGTTAATTCTCATGATTTACCTTTCATATCAACGGCACTGTTGGGTTTGGTTACGCCTGCAATTACCAATATTTGAGTCGATTATAGCACTAAAATATTTCTGGGCAATTTTTATAAACTAAATAACTGACAGTGGGGTTTTTAAAAGTTTACAATGTGGGTAAAAGTTATCTTGAGCCGATAATTTTAAATCTAAGTAAGGATGATGTCGATATGTTTGAAAAGAAATTTTTTGATGAAATAATTAAGCACAGTTTTAAGGTTCCGGTTGAAGTTACCTATTGGGATAACAAAACTAAGAAATATGGTAATGGTAATCCGATTGCCCATTTGATTTTTCATAAGAAAATTCTGATTAAAGATTTAAAGCACAACGCTTCCATTACCCTGGGTGAAGCCTATATGAACGGTGATTTGGAAATTGAAGGTGATTTAGAAAATCTATTAGCATCAGCCTACGTTGCCGAAAATAGTTTTTTCCATAATCAAAAACTGATTCAATATCTTCCTCATTTTTCACACTCAGAAAAAGAAAGTATGCATGATATTCAAGAACACTATGATATTGGAAATGACTTCTATCGGCTATGGCTAGATTCAACGATGACCTATTCTTGTGCATACTTTGAAAAGCCAACCGATTCACTTTATCAAGCTCAAGAAAATAAAATTAACCACATTTTGAAAAAGTTAGACTTGAAGCCTAATTTAAAATTATTAGACATTGGTTGTGGTTGGGGAACGTTAATGTTAACGGCCGCCAAAAACTACCACGTCCGCGTGGTGGGAGTAACACTTAGTCAGGAACAATATGATTACGTTAACCAACAAATCAAGCGCTTAGGCTTAGAAGACTATGCCGAAGTTCGTTTGCAAGATTACCGTAAGATTCCCGCAACAGAGATGTTTGACTACATTACCTCAGTAGGAATGTTTGAACACGTGGGTAAAGATAATCTAGAAGAATACTTTAAGACGGTATCTGATCACCTAGTTGAAGGGGGAAATGCCTTGATTCACGGGATTACTCGGCAACAAGGTGGAGCCGTTAATGGTTGGATTGACAAGTGGATTTTCCCCGGTGGCTACGTTCCCGGTTTGAGTGAAAACATTGACCACATTATCAACCAACAAATGCAGGTTGCGGATGTGGAAATGCTCAGAAGACATTACCAAAGAACATTAGAAGAATGGAACCGAAACTTTGAAAAGGTAATTCCAGAAGTTACCAAGATGTTTGATGAAAAATTTGTTCGGATGTGGAGTCTTTATTTACAAGCCTGTGCAGCAAGCTTTAAGGCGGGAAATATTGACGTGGTTCAATACCTAATTACTAAAGGACCTTCTGGTGAAACACTACCAATGACCAGAGCTTACATGTATAATAAGTAAAAAGACGTCCAAAGGAGATTTGATTATGCACATTCCAATTAGAAGATCACACACTAACCGTGTTTTTGCGGGAGTTTTAGGCGGATTAGCCGAAAACTTTGGCTGGAATCCAGTAGTACTCAGAATTATTTGGATTCTGCTTACGTTTGCCGGATTTTCTGGTTTAATTGCATATCTTATTCTATGGCTATTAATGGAACCATAAATTAAAAAGCTACTAATTTTATTTTAAAAATTAGTAGCTTTTTTTTTAAAAATACTTTAACATAGTGCGGGTGAACATGTTAGAATGGGGTTGAATTTATCTGCGATAATCTGCATAATAGGTTCAAGCTTTGTGTGTAACTTCACAGACGTTTATTTATTAAATTTATGGAGGAACAACCGTGAAAAAAACAATCGAAAAGATAGATGGATTTAAGATTGATGGGATTGGATTAGTCTTATATGCTCTAGTAGGAGTAATCTTTCTATTGATCATAAACACAGGTTTATTACCTAACAACATGATGGGTGCTTTATTCACCATGGTCGTTTTAGGAAATGTGTTTTATTACTTAGGTGCCCACTTACCAATCTTTAGAAGTTATTTGGGTGGGGGAGCCGTATTTGCCCTCTTTGGGGGAGCTATCTTAACCTTAACTGGTTTAGTTCCAGCTTCAGTAGGAAAGACAGTAGAAACTTTTATTTCAAGTAATGGTTTCATCGACTTCTTTATTCTTTCATTGATTGTTGGAGCAATCTTGGGAATGGATCGTAAGCTACTTTTAAGAGCTTCAGTTCGTTTCTTACCAGTTGCCTTCCTTTCAATGGCAGTTACTTTATTAGTAACTCTAGGTGTATCTGAATTAATCGGTAAAGGTTTCAGATATGGTGCCATGAACGTTGCCTTCCCAGTAATGGGTGGAGGTATTGGTGCCGGTGCCATTCCGCTATCACAAATTTATCACCAAACTCTAGGTGGACCAGAAAAAGATTACCTATCTAACTTGCTTCCTGCTGTTATCTTAGGTAACGTGGTTGCCATCATGGGTGCTAGTTTACTTTCAAAACTAGCTGAAAACAGTAAGTACAACGGTCATGGAGTAATGATGCCTGGTTCAGACGTTAAGACTGAAAAGACAGCTCCAAAGATCGTGTTCCAAAAATTAGGAGTAGGGCTTTTAATCGCTCTATCATTCTACATGGTTGCTAAAATGCTAACTGGTTTAGTTCCAAGTGTTAACGAATACGCATTCTTGATTCTATTAGTGATCGTATTCAAAGCTTCAGGATTCATTCCTAAGTACTACGAAGAATCAGCCGTTACATTCAGTAACTCAATTACTAAGAATTTAACTCATGCCCTATTGGTATCAGTTGGTTTAACTAAGCTTGATTTACCAGTGCTAGCTGACTCATTAAACTGGCAATTCGTTGTGTTAGTGTTAACTGCTCTTATTGCAATTTCACTTTCAGCCGCCGTATTCGGTAAATTATTCGGACTATATCCAGTTGAATCAGCAATTACTGCCGGTATGATTAACAACTCAATGGGTGGAACTGGTAACATTGCCGTTCTAGCCGCCTGTGACCGTATGAGTTTAATTGGATTCGCTCAAATGGGTAACCGTTTAGGTGGAGCAATTATGCTAGTGGTTGCCGGATTGTTTGTTTCAATATTTGGATAATTGTATTAAATTAGATATAGGTCTCTGCTAAAAAGTAAGTGGAAACCTATATCTATTTTGTTAGGAGTAAATTATATGGAAAACGATATTTTTAAGATTCATTCTGAACATACCGGAGTTTTAGAGATTGAATCAGACTTCGATGTTCACAATAAAAAAGAGCTCAGTGAGGCTTATACTCCTGGGGTTGCTCAAATTTCAAAAGCAATTCAAAAAGATCCTAGTTTAAAGAAAGATTACACTTTAAGTGGTAAATTAGTGGCCGTGGTTACTGACGGAACTGCTGTTTTAGGATTAGGTAACATCGGACCGGGTGCCGGTTTACCCGTAGTTGAAGGAAAGGCTTTATTGTACAAAGATTTAGCTGAAGTAAATGCTTTACCCGTGGCCGTGGAACCAGAAGATGCCCAAACCATCGCTGCCCACATTAAGGCCATTTCAAAAACTTTTGCCGGAATTCACCTAGAAGATATCGCTGCTCCTAAGTGTTTCGAATTAGAAGAAATTTTAAGCAAAGAATTAGACATTCCCGTTTACCATGATGACCAAGAAGGAACTGCCATTGTGGTCCTAGCTGGATTAATCAATGCTGCCAAGGTTGTCGGTAAAGACCTTAAGTCATTAAATGTAGTTGTTAACGGTGTCGGTGCTTCTGGAGTTGCTACTGCGCGTTTACTTAGCGAAGTGGGAATTAAGAACGTTACGCTAGTTGATGCTCACGGAGTGGTTCATGCAGATAGCGCTGATTACAACCGTTACCAAACTGACCTTGCCAAAGGTTTCAACGGTAAACACGGCGAAACCCTTGACGATATCATTGATGATCAAGATGCCTTCATCGGATTATCAGTGGCGGATGTCTTAAGCAAAGAACAAGTTCAAAGAATGGCAAAGGATCCAATCATTTTTGCATTATCAAATCCAAATGCAGAAATTGACCCAGCCGTTGCCAAAGAAGCAGGTGCTGCTGTGATTGCCACCGGTTCAAGTAAGTACCCTAATCAAGTTAATAATATCCTTGCTTTCCCAGGACTATTCAAAGGTCTATTAGCAACGGGAATTACTAAGGTTACCTACGAAATTGAAGAAGTGGTCGCATATGCCTTAGCTAATTTAATTAGTGAACCTACTTCAGAACGCATTGTACCTGGTGTGTTTGACGGAAATGTGGTTGAAACGGTTACTAAATCAATCGTGGACTACAAAAATAAATAAGCGCTTTAACTAGCTGATGCACGGGGAGGTTTTGACCATTAGTGAACCAGAAATTCGAGAAATTAATTTATTTGATTCAGAAGAACGCGCCGACTGGCAGTCATTTTTAACGGACGTGGGGATTGATAACTTTTCCGATAGTGAATTGGATCCGTTAGACGGAACCATTGGTTTGTTCAAAGACGACCATTTAGTCGCTACGGGATCGTATGCCGGTAACATCTTGAAGTATATCGGGGTTTGCCACAAAGATCCGGATAGTGATGGCTATTTCAATAAGGTGGTTTCCACCTTATTGACAACGTTGGCGCAACGAGGAATTTTTCACACCTTAGTGTTTACCAAACCTAAATACAGTAAAAGCTTTCAGTTCATTGGTTTTTCCGAGTTAGCTAAAAGTGATGACGTGGCCTTTTTAGAGACCGGTGATCAAAGCATTACCAGCTATTTAAGCCGTTTCCCTAAATTTAGCGACGATGAAAACATCGGGGCCATCGTAATGAATGCTAATCCCTTTACCAAGGGGCATCGGTACTTGATTGAACAGGCGGCGCAACAATGTTCCGGCGTCTACGTTTTAATCGTTAGTACCGATAAGTCACTATTTAAAACCAAAGAACGGTTTGAACTAGTTCAGGCTGGAGTCTCTGACTTAGAAAATGTTAAGGTAGTTTATGCAGGGGATTATGCTGTTAGTGCAGCTACTTTTCCCGCCTACTTTTTAAACAGTTCTAATGATAAAATAGTGTCACAAACAACAATTGATGCGTTGGTTTTTCGGAACTTCATTGCCAAGGAATTAAAGGTTAAAACCCGATTCTTAGGTTCTGAGCCCGAATCAAGAACCACTAACATCTATAACGAAGTGTTGACGAAGACGTTACCACCTCAAGTTGCAGTTAAAGTAATTGACCGAGTTCAGGCGGAAAGTGGTAAGATAATTTCAGCAAGAACTGTTCGCCAAGCGATTGCCGCTGATAAATTGGCTGAGATTAAAACGTTGGTACCGCCAACCACTTATCAATTTATTGAACAGAATCAAGAAACTTTACAAGAACGAATTGAGAGAGGAATGAAAATTAATGGAAATTAAACAAACAGCAATTGCTGGTACTTTAGAATCTTCTGACGTACAAATTACAGTTAGTCAAGGAACTACTGGGATTAACGTTGATTTAACCTCAGATGTTCAAGCACGCTTCGGTGACAAAATTACTGCCACTATCAAAGAAGTTGCCAAGGAATACGACCTTGAAAACGTAAACTTCAAAGCAGTTGACCAAGGTGCCCTTGACTGTGTAATCAAAGCACGGACTGCCACTGCGATTAAACGTGCCCTCAAAAACAATAACTAAAATGATGGGAGAAACTGATAATGACATTTAAAAAAGATCGGTTACGTAGAACAATGATGTTTGTACCGGGTAACAATCCGGGTATGATTAAAGATGCAGGAATCTTTGGCGCAGACTCAATTATGTTTGACCTAGAAGACTCTGTTTCTCTTGCAGAAAAAGATGCTGCTCGTGACTTGGTTAGCCAAGCCTTAACTACAGTAGACTATGGTGATGTTGAACTAGTTGTTAGAACTAATGGTTTAGACACTCCTTACTTTAAAGATGACGTTAAAGCCATGGTTAAGTCAGGAATTGACGTAATTAGACTTCCTAAGACTGAAAACGCTGAGATGATCCACGAAACGGAAGAATTAATTGCAGCTGCCGAAGCTGAATTTGATATTCCCGTAGGAACTACTCACGTAATGGCTGCCATCGAAAGTGCAGAAGGGGTCTTAAACGTTGCTTCAATCGCCAAGGCTTCTAAACGAATGATTGGGATTGCTCTATCTGCCGAAGATTACACTACTGATCTTCAAACGCACAGATATCCTGATGGAAAAGAACTTGAATTTGCCCGCAACATGATTATCAATGCTGCTCGTGCTGCCGGTATCGCTGCCTTTGATACGGTTTACACTGACGTCGACAACACTGCCGGTTTAATTGCTGAAACTGAATACATTCACGAACTAGGTTACGACGGTAAGTCAGTAATCAACCCTCGTCAAATTTCAGTAATCAACGATGTATTTGCACCAACTGAAGCTGCGATTAAACAAGCTCGAAACGTGATTGCTGCCATTGAACGTGCCCACCAAGCTGGTTCTGGTGTTATTGCCATGAACGGACAAATGGTTGACCGTCCGGTTGTAATGAGAGCGCAACGAGTAATGAAATTAGCTAAAGCCTCTGGGTTAGTTGATAAGGAGGGACACTACATTGGAAAATAAATTAGGACGTACTTTACCAGAAGATGTAATGACAAAATATGGTTACAAGCCATTTGAAACTACTGATTTAGGTAACCCAACTGTTGAAAGAACTTCACACAAGGTTCGTATTTCAACTGGTCAAGACAAAGTTACTGCTGATTTAGAAAAAGTAGTTAAAGAAAACGTTAAAGACGGAATGACAATTTCATTCCACCACCACTTTAGAAATGGTGACTTTACCTTTAACAAAGTTATGAAGATTATCATGGACTTAGGAATCAAGGACCTAACCATTGCGCCTTCATCACTAACTGGTGCCATGAACGATGTTGCAATTGAAGCCATCAAAATGGGAACCATCACTAACATCACTACTTCAGGGATGCGTGGTGAACTAGGTGATTTCATTTCTCATGGTGCACTAGAAAACCCCGTTGTTTTCCGTTCTCACGGTGGTCGTGCTCGTGCCATTGAAGATGGTGAAGTTAAGATTGACGTGGCCTTTTTAGGGGTACCTAACTCAGATAGTTGTGGTAACGCTAATGGTATGATCGGTGAATCAGCCTTTGGTTCATTAGGTTACGCTTTGATGGATGCTAACTACGCTAACAAAGTCGTGCTTTTAACTGATAACCTAGTTGATTACCCTAATACCCCCGCTTCAATCAAACAAACTCAAGTAGATTACGTGGTTGAAGTTGACCAAGTCGGAGATCCTGATAAGATTGGTTCTGGAGCAACTCGTTTCACTACTGATCCTAAAAACCTTAAGATTGCTTCTCTAGTTAGTGATGTAATTACTAACTCAAGCTACTTCAAGGAAGGTTTCTCATTCCAAACTGGTTCTGGTGGTGCTGCTTTAGCCGTTACTAGATACCTTAAGAATGCTATGCTTAGCCAAAACATTCACGCTTCCTTTGGTTTAGGTGGAATTACTAAACCAATGGTCGACTTGATGAATGAAGGCCTAATTGGTAAGTTAATGGACGTTCAAGACTTTGATAAGGCTGCTGCCAACTCAATGAAGGAAAACATTAACCAACAAGAAATTGATGCTTCATGGTATGCGGATGCTGCCAACAAGGGTGCCATGGTTGACCAACTAGACGTTTCAATTCTAAGTGCCTTAGAAATTGATACTAACTACAACGTTAACGTTTTAACTGGTTCTGATGGAATTATCCGTGGAGCCGTTGGTGGACACCAAGACGCTGCTACTGCTAAATTAACTATCATCTGTGCTCCATTGGTTCGTGGAAGAATTCCATCAATCGTGAAGAGTGCGGATACTGTAATTACTCCAGGTAACTCAATCGATGTTTTAGTTACTGAACGTGGAATTGCGGTTAACCCTAACCGTAAGGACATTTTAGAACAACTTGAAAATGTTCCTGGAATCAACCTTTACACCATTGACGAACTTGCTGAAAAAGCAGAACAATTAGTGGGTAAGGAAGAAGAATTACAACACACTGATAAAACAGTTGGATTAGTTGAATACCGTGATGGTTCAATCATTGATACAATTAAAGAAATCAAAGATTAATCATTAAATTAAAAGACTCTATCTCACTTGTGGGATGGATTCTTTTTGTTAGGAATTAAATTATGGACAATATTTTTACCGCGGGAGAACCGCAAGATATCGCAGCGGTGCTCGAAAATAAGGACGCCCGCAGCGAATTACAAGCAAAATTATTAGCTGATTATCCCACCAGCACTCTGGTTGCCATCAAACTTAATATTCCGGGTCCCATCAAAAACAATCTGATGATCACGAAGCTATTTGACTACGGCACAGAGCGTTTATTTCCTGCTTTAAGCTATCAAAAGCAGCTTTCGTGGGATAATGCTACGGGACCAGAAATGTTCTTGGTATACGACGTTTCGGGCGAAGTTGTGAAGCAACAGGCCGTGGCCTTTGAAGATGGCTCCAAATTGGGTCGGTTATTTGATATCGACGTCTTGGACCAAGCCCACGGACATTACAGCAGAAGAGAACTCGGTAAGCAGCCCCGCACCTGCTTAATCTGTGATCAAAATGCCAAAGAGTGTGCTAGAAGTCGGAAGCATTCCGTGGCAGAATTACAAGCCGCAATTAACGCCGTGTATAATGAGGTTTTTAATGGATAATAAAATTCAGAAGCTAACCAGCATCACGTTAGCAAAAAGCGCTGTCGTGGAAATGGCGGTGGAAGCCATGCTGTATGAAGCCGTGACCTGGCCTAAGCCAGGCTTAGTGGATCCGGTTAGCAATCGCGGACATGAAGATATGGATATTTTTATGTTTATTAAAAGTTCGGTGGGCATGACCGATTACCTGGATGAGTGTTATCAAGCAGGGGCAGCTTTTACAGCGAATGATTTAACGGAGTTGTTTCAACAAATTCGTCCTCTTGGGATGCGAGCTGAAAAAAAGATGTTTCAAAAAACCAATGGGGTGAACACGCATAAGGGTGCGCTCTTCATTATGGGAATCTGGTTGGCCGCTTGTGGCTATGCCGGACAAGACCAGGAAGCCGTGACCTTGCAACGGTTATTAGCCATTGAACAGGCGATGACCCATGGATTAGTGCAAAACGACCTAACTAAAAAAGCTGCCACCGCCGTATTAACGGCGGGACAGCAACAATTTCAAAAGTATGGTTATACTGGGATTCGTGGCGAAACCGAAGCTGGCTTTCCGCTGGTGATGCAACAAGCATTACCGGTACGGTTAACCAGTGACTTGCCGGAAAACGAACTGAATTTACTCACGCTCTTTTCCTTAATCGCAAAAAATCGAGATAGTAATCTGATTAAGCGGGCCCATGATCCGCAACTGGTAAAACGAGTGCAGACTGAAGCAGAACAGATTGTGACGAATTTTCAAGCAACCGGAAACCTGGACCAAAAGCTAGTAAAGCAGCTGAACCAGCTTTGTGGCGATCAACATTTGAGTCTCGGTGGTTCAGCCGATCTCTTGATTTTAACGATTTTTCTCGCAAAGTTATTCGGACACAAATAAAAAAATTGCAGATGTACATCTGCAATTTTTTTTATTGATTCATTTCGTCTAACTTAGCTTTAATATCATCGATTGATAATTCGCCATCTAAATACTTGGCAAAGTTATGTTCGTCAATCGTATCATCAACGTCATCGCGGAAGTCATATTCCTTGATTAAGCTATCAATCGCTTTTTCACTCAAATTGTTCAATGCGGGAGAGCTGACGTAGGTCATTAACCAAATGGTATAGATGTTACCTAAACTACTCTTAGAGATGATTTTAGGGTCTAAATAATCAGAATTGGCGTTTCCTAGCGCAATTGCTACTCTAAAATCAGTTACGTCTTTATTTTCGACGGGGTTAGTTCCAAATACTTGGATTTCTTTGTCTAAAACTTTTTGACTAATATCATTTCTACTTTTCATTTTCACACCTCATTCTATTAATATCTTATCATTTTTCGGGGTAATTCATAAATTGAAATGGCTTATTTTATTACTTTTTAAAAAAGTGTTTGGGATTTAGGGCGGTTAAAGCCGTAGTCAAGCGAACAAAACGATAATTTGCGAACTTTATCAGAAAAAATGAGATATTTTTTGGTAAAATTCGACAATTAGTGCTATACTTTAGAAAAAATTAACGGAGGGCGAATAAAATGGAAATGTGTTGTTGTCGATTATAAATAAATGAGCTATTGATTGGATAATTACTCATTTATGGTTTAACCAAATTTGATAGTTATTCATATTGATAATCGGACGACCCAACATTTTATTACGCGGAAATACCATTATCTATATGTGTAGATAGTGGTATTTTTTTGTGGAAAGGAAAAGGACATGAACATTCGGTTAACGAGTTTGTACGGTAAGTTTCGTGGCGGTCAATCATGTAGTAGATGTAGTTTTGTAGAGTAGCTAAAACAATTACATTGAAGGAGAACTAACCATGCGAGCAAAAAAGAAGTATATTATTGGGACAATCATCGCCCTATTTGGAATTATCTTTATTTTCACTTTCTTAGTGAAACCAAGTAAAACAGAAACGAATACCATTAGATTGGCATCATCACCTGGACCATACAGTGACCTCTTCTTAAAGGGTGTTAAACCCATTTTGGAAAAGGAAGGTTACAAGGTAAAGAACCAATCATTTAGTGACCTTTCATTGGCAGACGTGGCTATTAATAATCAAGAAGCCGATTTAAACGTTGACCAACATACCGCCTACATGAATAACTTTAATACCGAAAAGAAGGCGCATTTAACGGCGCTAACTAAGATTCCAACGGTACCAACGGGAATTTATCCCGCCCAAAAGAAATCATTGGATGATATTGCTGATGGTGATCGAGTAGCAATTCCTAATGATCCTTCTAACATGGCCCGGGCCTTTAATGTTTTAGTTAAGGCCAAACTAATCACCTTGAAAAAGGGAGTTGATCCCATCAAGGCTACTAGCAAGGATATCGCTACCAACAAACACAATCTAAAGATTACCGCAATGCAAGATGTGCAAATTCCCCGTTCTCGTTCAGACTTTGATTACGTCATCTTACCTGGATCAACTGCTTATCCCGCAAAGATTTCTACGAAGACGATGCTTCTTTCAGAAGACATTAAACCAGACTACTACTTAGTTGCCGCCGTTAATAAGGACGACAAGGATAAGAAGTGGGCCAAAGCCGTTAATAAGGCATACCACTCAAAAGAATTTAAACACTACATGGAAACTCACAATAAGGATAGTTTCTGGAACATTCCTAAATAGGTAGCTAAGAAATAGTTACTAATAATAAAACGGACTCGAATTGAAAAATTGAAGTGCTATAGAAAAGTTAGACACTTTATATAATTTTAAATTTTTAAGGATTTACACCTATATTCAACTGGTGTAAGTCCTTTTTTATTTCCTGAAATTCGTTCATTGTTAAACCAATCAACATATTTTTTGTATGTATTTTTTAATGTAATTACAGAATTAATATTAATACGATTTAAACACTCCCTCTTTAATAAATTAAAGAAACTCTCAATAGGTGCGTTATCTAAACAGTTTCCCTTTCGGGACATACTTTGCATATAACCATTAGATTTTAATTTTTGTCGATATGATTTTAATTGATAGTGGAATCCTTGGTCTGAATGTATCAATGGTTTACTATTTTGGGGAAGATTCATACTTAATTTATCTAACATATCTGAAACCAGCCTCCAGTTTGGATGCTCACTAATACTTGTTGCTAAAACTTCTCCAGAGGCTTCATCAATTATTGCCGATATATATCCCCATTTATTTTTTCCAATTTTCACTTGTGTTATATCTGTATGAAGCACCTTATATGGGATAGTTTCATTAAATTTTTGTTTTAGAATATTAGGAGCAATTTTTCCTATTTCACCCTTAAATGAAGAATATTTCCTTGTTTTTTTTGAGTATACAGTACAAATTAATCCAATTTTCCGCATTATTCTTCGCACGGTTTCTAAACAATATGTATATCCTTTATTAATCAAAATTTGCCAAATCCTACGATAACCGTAGGTTTCACGACTTTTTAAATAGATATTTTTAATTTCTTCTTTCAATTTAAGATATTTATCTGGTTTTTTTGATCGTTTTAATGCAGCATAATAAGTTTTTCTTTTTAAATTGAAGTATTTTAACAACTGTCTAAAATTATATTCTGGCCTTAAAGAATTAATTAGTATTGCTATTTCTGTTGATTTTATTTTCTTTCCTTTAAGGCTCTCAATTTTTTTGAGATATCAAGTTCCATTTGTGTGTAACGTAGTTTTTCTTCTAAATCAGAAATTTTTTGTTTGTATTCTTCCTCTTTTGTCTTCGGAATTTCTTTTAATGCTTTTTTACCTTTACTTTTTTTCATAGATGGCCGTCCTATCTTTTTTAAACGAAGTGCGGTAATCCCATAATTTTCAAAATCTTTAACCCATTTTCTAACTTGAGATTGATTGATTTTAAAATAAGAAGCTACTTTGGAATAGCCTTCGTTATGATTTTGATAGTATTTTACCACCATTAACTTAAAATTTTGACTATATTTTTGCTTAGCTCGACGAGCTAAAATTTGATAGCCACTTACATTAACTTGGTCAATCCAACTATATATTAAACTTTTGCTTATTCCATAATTATTTTTAATTTCATTAACTGAATAATCTTCTTCTAAACATAAATGAACAAGTTCTGCTTTAAATTTCGGTGAATATTTTGTCATAAAAAAAGCACCCCATAACTGTTATTTTTGTCTAACAATTATAGGGCACTTCAAATTCGGGTCCGTTTTTGGTTTATTGCTATTTGTAAGTCAATTTAAAGTGATCTGCCTTTTGGAATTTCAATTTATCGGTAAAGATGTAACGACTGATAAATGCCAATGCTACCGGTAAGATAATGAAGAGGACGAAAATAATAATGATATGCATCGTGGAAACGTTAGAGTGGGCATCTAGGTCAGCTAGTGGACCTACTAAACCAGAAAGACCAAAACCGGCACTAATTGGCGTTCCTTGGACGTCTAGTAAAGCACCCAAACCACCAAGAATTCCGGCGTTAATTAATGAAGGAATCATGATTTTAGGCTTGGAAATAATGTTAGCCATTTGAATCTTGGGAGTTCCGACGAAGTGAGAAATGGTGGTTCCAAAGGAGTTGACCTTTGCGCCGGCAATGGCGATGGTAAAGGCGGCGGCTACAATTCCGAGGTTGGCTGATCCAGATGCAATCCCGTGAATTCCAATTGCGGTGGCAATTCCCACGGAACTAATGGGTGAAACTACCAAGATGGCGAAGCAGATTCCGATTAAGACTCCCATTAGTAAGGGTTGAAGTCCAGTGATGTGTTGAATTAACTGACCGACTCCGGTGGTAAAGGTGTTAACGGGTTTTAAAGTTAAAAGACCTAGTCCACCACCGACAATCAAGGTAAGGGTAGGAAGTAATAGGATTGTTAAATCTTTGAGTCGTTTGCCTAAGAACATAATTAACGCGTAGGCAATGGCAATCGTAATTCCGATGTTTAAGACGTTTCCGCTGCCGTTAACGGTGATAACGCCGTTGACCACTTTGGCACTTCCAGCACCTACCGTAGCAGCTAAGGCCATGGAAGCCGTTTGAATCGGGGTCATTTTAGCGAGCATTCCCACACAGGCGGCACTGGTTGCTGGTAGGGTAATGGCGGCCATTCCCGTTAGCGATAAAATGATGCTCAAAAAGGGAGCGTGTGGTAGTAAAGGTTTAATAATGGCGTTTAAAATGGCTCCCGGGACGAGCGCCACAATAATTCCAATTGCCATTCCGTTTAAGATGTTCATGGTGTGTTTTTTAATAGTAGTTTTCATTTTCCAATCCTCATTTCTAATAAAAAAACCTAGTTAGCATTACTAACTAGGTCAAAATAATTGATTGGATTAATTTGCAGAACTTTCCATAACCATCAATTCCTAGTTAGCACCGACTTGGTATCTAACTAGGCACAGTCAAAAGTTACCTTACTTAGATACGCGATAATACCAAGTAAAGTAACGATAACTAGTTTGATTGTTAATGTGATTATTCATCAAGAAAGCTCCCTTCGTTCGTTTTTAGATTGTTTTAATTAAAACATTAAAATAAACGTTCGTCAATGATTTTTCTAAAAAAATAG
This sequence comes from Fructilactobacillus vespulae, assembly GCF_047324295.1. Lineage (GTDB taxonomy): Bacteria > Bacillota > Bacilli > Lactobacillales > Lactobacillaceae > Fructilactobacillus > Fructilactobacillus vespulae. The sequence goes on from NZ_CP137138.1 coordinate 553,518, forward strand.
CCCAACTTATAAAAGTTAGGCTATCATTTTAAACTAATTCGTTTGCACAAGTACCGTTATCAAGGGTATCTTGGAAGTTTTTGTAACTAACTGAAATCATGTCTTCTAGCGCTGGTTCGGTAAAGGAACCAATGTGTGGAGTGATGATTACGTTAGGATAGTTGTTCATTAGTTCGGTAACGTCTTGGTTAGGAAGGTCAGCTAGGTTAGCAAATTCGTTTCCGAAAATGGCACCTTCATCAACCACCACATCAGTACCGTAACCACCAATTTTGTGTGCTTGTAATGCCTTAGTAACGGCTTCCATGTTCACAACTTGGGCACGAGCAGTGTTGATTAAGATAGCGTCGTCCTTCATTTGTTCAAGTTCAGCTTCATCAATCAAGTTTTCGGTGTCACCAGGAACGAAAGGAACGTGAAGAGAAATGATGTCGGCTTCTTTTAGTAGTTCAGCAAGACTAACTAAGTTGATTCCGTTCTTAACCTTAGGATCATTAGTGTGAGAATCGTAACCAATTACCTTGGCACCCATACCGCTGTAAAGTTCTGCTTCAGCAGCACCAATTCGACCACAACCAATAATTCCGACAGTAGAACTGTGAATTTCTTTACTGAAGTAAGGGTCAAGCACCTTGAAGTTACCAGCATGAGTGTTAGCCATTGCAGGTCCTACGCTTCTGAAAAGAGTCATTCCCAAAGTCATTGCTAGTTCAGCAACGGCATATGGTGAGTAACCGGGTACGCGGGCAGCTTTAATGTTTAATTCTTTGGCAGCTTCTAAGTCCACGTGGTCAAAACCAACGGTCCGAGTGAACACGTAGTTGATTCCCCATTCCTTGAACTTAGTAAGGTTTTCTCGATCACCGACACAAGTACCACGAAGTAAAACGGCGTCAGAACCTTTAGCGGTTTCAACGTTTTCGTGAACTAGCATTGCAGGGATAAGGTTTAGGTCAAAGTCATAAGTGTTTAGTTTATTGAAGTAATCTACTTCAGTGGGGCGTACCCCGTAGGCTGTTATTTTGAACAAATTAATACTCCTAACTACTATTTGATTAATCCAGTACTATTGATAATTTGTAAAATTGCAATCCAAAATGGCATTGCAACCACGGCTAATACAGTTGAAACTAGGGAAGCGTTGGATGCTAGAACGGCATTTCGGTTAAAACTAATTGCGTAAGCAGAGGCAACGGTGGCAGTTGGGGTAGCCATCATGATTACCATAGTTGCAATTGCAACGTAGCTCATTGAAAGGATTCCCATGCTTGATAGGATACCAGCTACTACTAAAGTAAATAGTGGAACTAGGATAACTTTGTTTGCAGCGTAGTACCATGAAAGTTTGTTTGAAGTAGCTTCTTTAAATGAGATTGATCCCAGGGTAACCCCGATTGATAACCAAGCAAGTGGTGAAGCTAATTGGCTAAGGTAGTTTAGTGGAGTCCAAAGCCATACGGCGGTTTGGTCAATTCTGAAGAAAGCTACTGAGTGCATTCCAGCCTTGGTGTCAACAACGCCCTTAACAAAAGTTGGGACGTTAACAGTTGGTGCGTATGGTTGTACTAACCAAAGGAAAAGACCTAGGAAAGTAGCAATCACGATAGGGTTAACCAACATTTTTTTAACGTTCTTCATTTCCATTTTCAAACCAGACATCTTGATGTAGGCGTATGAATATAGGAAAACACGGTAACCAATGTTAAAGATTGAACTGTACATAATTCCTTTAGGGCCTAAAACGGCACCTACAATGGGAATTCCGAAGAAGGTGGTTGAACCGAAAGTGGTCAAGATTCCCATTACTTCACGTTCACTTTTTTGAACCTTAGGATATAGGAAAGGTCCCACGAACATGAAGATTAAGATGATCAAGAATCCCCAGATTAAAACACTGATTCCTTCTGAAAGAGTCTTTCCATCAATAGGAGCCATGAAAGAGTTGAAAGCTAAAGCAGGTAAAGCAACGGTTAAAGTAACTTTAGCTAAATTCTTACCAAAGGCTTCGGTAAAGATGTTTTTCTTACGTAAGTAAAAACCAAGTAAGATAATAAATATGGTTGATGTGATGGCACTAATAATACTTGGTGTAGTTAGTGTCTTCACAAAGGCGTCTGTAATGCTCATTTGTAATTCCTCCATAAAAGTTTTAATAATGAATATAATTTTTTAACTTATCACAAGTATATATTTTAACATATTAAAGTTAATTATAGTGGGTATATTGTGAAATTGTTAGATATTTATTCGAATAAAGCGCTATTCTACCATTAATAATTAAATCTTTGAATTTAAAATGGTTCTGGGTTAGAATGCTAATTAAATCGCAAGGAGTATTAATATGGTAGAAATTGAAGTTACACGAGTTACCACGGATGATGTATTGGACTTACAATCCATCAGTGGGCAGACTTTCACCGCTACCTTTGGTGAATCAATTGGCAAGCAACCCGTTGCAAAGTATGTAGCTGAGGCCTATTCTCCCGAACAACTAACCAAAGAGATTGAGAATCAAAATTCTTATTTCTATTTTGCCAAGGTAAATGGTCAGGTTGCCGGTTATATCAAAATCAACGTTGATGATGCGCAAACGGAAGCAAAGGGCAGAGATTATTTAGAAGTGCAACGAATCTACCTACTTTCGCAGTTTAAGCGGATGGGTATCGGGACTCGTTTGTTATATATTGCGGAAGACAAGGCCCGCAAGTTGGGTAAGAGTAAAATCTGGCTGGGAGTCTGGGAAGAAAACGACAAAGCGCGTGCGTTTTATGAAGCCAAGGGTTTTGTGCGCAACGGAGAACACATTTTTCAGACGGGAAATACACAACAAGTTGACTTGTTACTTGAAAAGTTTGTGAAATATTAATCGTTAGAAGGAAGAAAAAGCAGTGAATTTTTGGAATTCACTGCTTTTTTAAGATAATTTAGTTTTTGGTGATTTTAATGAAGTGATTATGGCACCTTATTTAAGGTCCAATCAATGGTTCCGGTATAAGTTTTAGCTTTGACGTGGTTGTCAGCTTTTATTATTAATCCGTGGGAACTATCGAAATCCTTAGTGTAATTAGTGCCACTATTTGTCATATCACTTTTATCTATAATTTTCTTAGAATTATTATCTAATTTTATATCGTTGTTAGAATTATTATCTTTTCTAAAAATCATGTCGAATGGTTGATTTGGATTATTAGGATGATTATAAGCAGCAGATATCGAAAAATTATCACTTTGATCAGAAGTTACGTCAAATTTGAAATTTTGGGGAGAATTTCTAGAAACGTAATTACGTGTTGCTGATAATTGATTAATGGGGATTGTCCAATTATATGGTCCGGTTGGGGTGTAATTGAACTGTAGTTGCCTTTTTTGTGGTGCAGAGGTGGATGTTATTTTAACTAAATTGTCCCCGTAAAAAAAAGCACTACTGTTATTTATATTGTTGTTATTTCTTGAGTTAATTCCTGTTAGATCTTGTATACCAGTATAATTATCTTCAATGTTAGTTGGTGGAGTAGATACTCCAAAATAACGTTCAATATTGAAAGTACCAGTGAATTTAGCGGTAAAGTTAGGCTCTTTATCCGGATAATTAGAATAGAATAATGATTTAGATCCTGGTTGGAAGTTTATGATACTATTAGCTGATGAATAACAAGAACCATTATTTATTAATTTGTTATTTTGGGAAATTAAAAGTGTTTTAGAGTTTTCGTTTGCATTTAATTTGAAAGCAGCCATAGATTCGTCATTAATGCTGTTTCTACTTATTATATTTAGTTCGCCATTATTATTTATTTGTAAATTAGTATCATTTATAGCCAACGCAAATAATGGCTTATTTGTATTGTTGTTTAAATTCAATTTTGCCCCATTATTTATATTGATTTCAAAATTTGAATTTTTCTTTGGATAAGCATTTATCATTGAATACGAATTACTTGAAAATCCAGTGAAAGTTGTTTCTCCACTTAATATTTCTATATTAGAAAGAATTCCAAAATAATTAGATTGACTAGCATTTGCAGTTATTTTGTTATTTCCAGTGAAAATAGTTTTTACATAAAAATTAGAAAGTGGAACATCATTTCTATTGTTGTTTGGTGAATAATAATTTATGTTATTGTAGGTAATTTGAGAGTTTGTTCCGTTACTATCTCCATTTGCTGTAAATAGCATACCTGAATTACTTGTATAATAATTTCTTGCATTTGTATAGTTACCATTTGAATTTGGAGCACTAGTTAAATAATTATCATAAGTAGTATTATTAATATTTAAATTAGAAATGGTAATATTTGAATTATTTTGTTTTGTGATATATAAAGCGGATTGTGTTTCATTATTTACATAGAATCCATGTCCCTGAAAATCTACATTGACGCTATTAAAATTATAGAGGTTTGGTTCACTATCTGGCAGAGTAATGTCATTTTTTACCTTGATATTGATATCAGTTGGTTTGTTTCCGGTAAAATAACTGTTTGTATCTGATAATAAGCTAAATAAATCATCACCAGTAGTTACATAATAATTATTACCTGAACTAGTTATATTTGCACTCGAACTTTGTGCATTAAAATAATTAAACGTGAAAAAAGCAATTGGAATCAATAAAGCTATGTAAAAATATTTTTTAAAACTCTTCAAACTCATATATGCCGCCTTATAAAGATTAAGTTTATAAAATATATTCATTGCGCAATATACTTTTTGTGCAATAATATTATTAAATAATCATTTTAATGTTATTATAATAACATATTAATAATTTTTATTCGGAGGTAATTTCTTATGAAAAAAAGGAATCTCGTTACATATTTAGGTTTGGCATCATTGGTTTTGGGTTCGTTGTGGAGTGTGCCGGTTGGTGCAGATGCAGATAAAAAAAGTGATGTTAGTATAACTTTTAATAAACCAAGTAGTTCTGATAAATTACAGGATAAAAGTAATATATTTATAACCCAAGTTCCTACATTTAGTTTTGGTAGCAATGACTTCGGAACTAGTGATATGTATACTTATGAAGATTCAGAACAAAATGAAATAATTGTAAGCAATAATAATGGAGATAGTAGTGGATATAAAATAACAGCTAAAACTAATGGTCTTATTGGAAACCAATATGGTAAAAGTTTAAAAGCAAGTATTGATGAGTATGTAAAGGATAGTAGTGAACCAACTTTAATTGGTGGAAAAATAACAGGTGCTAATAATCAGAAATATGTCAATATAAATACTGAAAATCTAGTTGCAACTGGAAATCCAGATGCAAATGGTGAAGTTAAGTCTGGTAAGACTGGTTTGAAGTTAACAATGAATCGTAATGATGGTATCAAAGCAGATACTTATAGTGGGACCATCGACTATACATTAACTCGTGGTCAAATAAAATAATTGAAAATTAAACATTAACAAGGACATTAAACATTGAAAATAACCAAATCACTACTACTAAAAACAGCCCTGACACTAGTCGCCGTTTTTAGTATACTAACTTTCAAAACGCAAATAGCACAGGCCAACGACACAGGTGCCGAGTTTAGTGTTAATACGCTCCAAAATGAAAACCAAGTCGATCAAAATGAGCCTTATTTTGATTTAAAATTAAATCCAAATCAGAAGACTGATTTAGCCGTCAACGTGATTAATGACAGTGATGACGAACAGACTTTTACAGTGATGGCAAATGATGCGTTAACGAATAGTAATCTGATTATTGACTATTCTCCGTTTAAAAATTCTAAGAAGCAGTTAGTTAATCCTAAGATTGGCTTTTCTGCAATTTCTAGTCCTAGTAAGCAAAAGGTTACGGTTTCAGCGCACAGCTTTAAGAAAGTAACCATTAAGGTACAAGCGCCTTCTGATAAGTTTGATGGAACAATTCTTGGTGGAATATACGTCCGTAAGGAATTAAAATCCATGGTCAAGAATGGTTACACAAACCGGTTTAACTTTGCGACCGCAGTGGTAATTAATCGTAACGGTGGTAAATCAGTTAAGATTCCGGACTTAAAGCTTAATAAGGCTAGATTTAAATCTGATGATATGAATAATCAGGTGATTGCTAGTTTGCAAAACAGTTCCAATGTTTATCAAACTAAGTTGAAAACAGAAACGAAAATTTATAAACAAGGAAACAGTAGTAAGCCATTAGTTAACCAAACTAATGATGATCGCTCGATTGCGCCTAACACCAAGTTTGATTACACGATTCCTCTTGATAAAGCTAAGGTGGGAAATGGTAAGTATATCCTAGACTTGACGATTACTAATCCTAAGACTGGTAAGGTATGGCACTGGAAGGAACCGTTTGAAGTTTCTCGGACTGAGTCGGTTAAGGCTAATCCATACGTGAAGACGGTTAAAACCATTCCGTTCATTTACTGGGTATATGCGGTACTTCTATTACTGATTGTGATCTTGTTACTAGTTTTGATTTTTAAAAAGAAGAAAAATAAATAGCTAAATGTTTCATATGAAACATAGTTAAAAAGCGACTCAATCTTTAGTGATTGGGTCGCTTTTAGTTTGATTATTTTATTGGGAAATAATTCTAATTAAGATATCGGTAACTTTTTCCATTGCTTGTAAACTGACAAATTCAAACCTACCGTGAGCATTTTCACCACCATTAGTTATATTAGGAGTGGGGAGACCTTTGAAGGTGATTTTTGAGCCATCAGTGCCACCACGAAAGGGAATTATTCGAGGATTAATATTTTCTGCTTCGATTGCTGCTTTAGCCAAATCAACTACTTGGGGGTAATCAACTAGAATATCTGCCATATTGTAGTATTGATCAGTAAACTTGATGGAAACTCGATTTTTACCGTACTTTTGATTTAACTTTTCAGCAATGCTTAGTAAAAGTTGCTTTTTAGCATCGAATTTTCCTTTATCAAAGTCACGAATTATATAGTTTAGTTTGGCAGCATCAGGAGTTGCTTTCCAATCAGTCACGAAGTAAAAACCGGATCGTTTATCAGTGAATTCAGGCTTTTCTTTGGTGGGAACTTGGTTATGAAATTGATTGGCAAGTTCAATGGCACTAACCATTAATCCTTTGGCGGTGGAAGGGTGCACGCTAGTACCGCTAATCGTAACTTCGGCAGCAGCGGCGTTAAACGTTTCTGCGTTGATTTCACCAACCGCACCAACATCTAGGGTATAGGCAAAGTCTGCAGAAAAATCTGCAACGTCAAATTTATCGGCACCTTTTCCAATTTCTTCATCGGGACCAAATGCAATTTTAACGTCACCATGTTTTAACTCATCGTGTTGTTTTAAATAATCAACTGCTGCAATTATTTCGGCAATTCCAGTCTTATCGTCAGCCCCCAGTAAAGTATCACCGGAAGTTGTGATTAAGGTATCGCCAAGGTAATTCTTTAAATGAGGAAACTCGTCAAGATTCAATTGATTTTCAGAGTTTAATGAAATATTCTTACCATTATAATCATGATGAATTTGTGGTTGAATGTTTTCGGCATTAAAATCAGCGGTGTCCACGTGCGCAATCAGTCCAATGGTGGGTAATTTAGCGGATGTGTTTGCTGGTAAGGTGGCAAACAGGAAACTACCAGCGCTAAAATGAACGTTTTTTAATTTACGTTGTAAAAGTTGTTGTTCTAATTCCTGTAACAAAACCGTTTGACCTGGAGTAGTGGGAACTTGGTTAGAATTAATGTCTGAACGAGTGTTGATTTTAACGTATTTTAAAAAATTATCTAACAAATTTGCGTATTTAGTACTAGATGAATCAGTTACTGTCATATTGACACCTTCTTATTTAAGTTTAATATCCCAAGCTGAAACTTCAGTTTTACCGTATAATTTATTGATTAAATCCTTATTTTCTTTTGTTTGGAAAGCCTTAACGTATTTTTCATAAGTCTTGTTATTTTTATCTGTTTTATTTGCAGCAATCACGTTAATCCATTTTTCAGAAACCTTGTCAATTGGTTCTACAAAGATTGCTTTATTGGGATCTAGGCCGGCATTTTGTGCAAAGTTACCATTTACGTATGAAGCGGCAACGTCTGGTAAAGTTCTGGCAGTTTGGCTGGCATCGACTTCTTTGATGTTTAAGTTTTTAGGATTGCTGGTAATGTTAGAAACGGTTGCTAGGGATTTGTTCTTTTCTAGTTTAATTAGACCAGCACTTTGAAGAATGTATAATCCACGTGATTCGTTGGTAGGATCATTGGGGATGGTAATGGTTGATCCTGGGGCGATATCTTTAATGTTTTTAAGGTTTTGTGAATAGATTCTTCCTTGACCAATGATAGTTTTACCAATCGGAACTAGGTCGGTTTTATTAGCCTTGTTCCAAGCATCTAGAAAGGCAATGTGTTGGAAAGAATTTACGTCAACCTCGTGTTCAGCGAGGGCACGGTTAGGTTGTGAGTAGTCAGTAAATTTCTTGTAAACCACGTTTAAACCATATTTATCTTTAGCGGTCTTGGCAACTGATTTGTAAATTTGGTCGTCTTTTTTAGATCCGTTCATGATACCGACAGTTATCTTTTGTGAATTACTTTCTTCTTTGGGCTTATTAAAGAAACTGAAATAAGCGATAATTCCAATTAAAACAACTGCGATTCCTGAAATGATATATTTGCTCTTTTTTTGCATAATAGCAACTCCTTTTATTTTGGGGTAATTAATACCCATTATTGAAATAATGATTAAATAAAAAAACAGCCGCCCTTAAAATAAAGGACGACTGTTATCGTGTTACCACCTTAGTTTACTAAATTGATTAAGATTTAGCCTCGGTAAGCTGCGCTAAGTAAATTACTTAGGATAGCTTTGTTTGGATATCGGCTACAACCCCGTTATTAGTTTAATTAATTCGCTAATAAGTTTCTATCCAGCCCATATTCCAAACCTAGGATTCATTCCTTTTCACCAAACAGGAACTCTCTGAGAAAACATCAATTTGTACTCAACTGGTAAACACTTTCTATTTAATTTATGGATAAATCATATTCCTATAATTACGAACTGTCAACGTTTATTTTAAGTTTTATTCGTTGTAAATCTAAAAACGTTAATTTCAAATCTACAAAGTTCGTTTTTAACAAAAAAGAACCCAACCGAAGTCGAGTTCTTTCCTGAATCGAAAAGATTAGTTAGCAACCTTAATGTTTAATTCATCAACTGGGACTGCTTCGTTGTGATTTTTATGGTTAGTGAAGTATACGTATTCACCAATTCCATACACACCCGCACGATCAGGTCCCGTTACGGTTGCTCGTTGATAATGTTCGTCAATCGCAATTACATTATTACCAATTACGTTAGCAATAATCTGATTGTCATTGTTCCGAATCGCTACTTTTACCATTCCAACACTAACGCTACGATACGTAGGTTCTTCAAGTGCCATAATAAACCATCCTTTCGTATTCAGTTATCAAATAACAGTTGAGTATCTCTCAACGCTTTTATTATAACACTTAAAAATAATTGTGAATATTATAAACTATGCTATAATACAAACATACTAATAAATAGTTGGGGTGCCATGTGCTGAGATCAAACCCATTGAACCTGATATAGTTTGTACTATCGAAGGAAACTTACTCACTTTAAAAATTAAGGTGGGCTGTATTCATGATGCAGTCCAATCTAAAAATGATTTTTTAAAGCTCTCAGCCGTGGTTGAGGGCTTTTTATTTTTTAAATTATTTTTGGAGGATTTATGATGAAAAAGTGGCATTTGAAAGATATTATTTTGGTAACTTTAGTGGGAATTGTCTGTGGTTTAATTTTTTGGATTATGAATCCGATTTACACCGCAGTTACTGCAATTTTAACGCCCGTGGGATTGGCACCGTTTGCCGGAGCTATCTTACTTGGTTTTTGGACTTTAGGAGGAATGTTGGCCTTATTGGTAATTAAATTACCGGGTTCTGGAATCTTGGCCGAACTTTTAGGTGCCGCAGTAGAAATGCTTCTTGGTGGGATTTGGGGTGCTTCAACCTTAATCTCTGGAGTAATTCAAGGATTTGGTTCAGAACTAGGATTTGCCGTGATGGGTTACCGCAAATACAATTGGTTGGGGGTAGTCTTATCATCAATCACGACGACGGTAATTACCTTTGGTTACTCACTAATTCGCCAAGACTATGCCGGCTTTAGTAGTGGTTTAATCATTGCACTGTTCTTAGTAAGCTTAGTTTCTGTGTTTATCTTTAGTGGAGTACTTTCGGTGGCAATTGCCAAATTGTTGGAAAGAACCCATTTAATGGATTAATTGCGGATTAAAAAGGACTCGCTATTTTCAGCGAGTCCTTTTTCTTATACACTTATTTAATTAACTTGCTTAGTCTTCTGTAAATAATAATGAAGACCAAACTTTCCACGATTCCCTTGATTAAGTTAAATGGTGCCACTCCGTAAAGTACGATTTTAAAGAGGGGAAGACCCATATCGAAACCAAACACCTTCATGTACATTGGTAAGAAAATGAAGTAGTTCAAGATACTCAATACAATGGCCATGACCACCCCGATGACGATAGCGGGCACGAATTTCTTAAATCCTGGTTTAGTAATGCTTTCTTTGTAAAGGTAGAAAACTCCAATGAAGATTAACGATACGATTAGAGAAGGGATTAAACCGATTAGTTCTAAGACGGAAAACCCGTGGGTCATCCAGAACAAGAAGAGCTTTAAGATGACGATCTCGCTGGCTCCTAAAGGTCCTACGACGAATAGTCCAATCAAAATGGGAACATCAGAAAAATCGAGCTTTAGGAAGGAAAAAGCGGGAATAATTGGAAATGAAATGAACATTAAAACGTAGGCTAAGGCGGCCAGAGTTGAAACTAACACAAGTCCCTTAGTTTTTTGTTGTGAAATTTGCATAATAAACACTCCTAAAATAAATTGATTGTGACAACGCTTTGTTATTTAGCAATCATCCAAAATAAAAGTGGGCCAGACCTCCGTTTAGATGACACGTTTAGTTATGTTTTAGTTGCTTCCATTTCAATCACCCCAATAAAAAAGACCCCACAAATCGAATTTGCGGGGCCTTTGTTTGTTTTTTAATTTGAATTAAAGTATGCAAAAAGTCTAGTTAAATAAACTACCTTTGTGTAACTATAATTAATTAAAAATTTCTTCTCCCATCCAGACTATACTGTCGGTTCTAGACTCACACTAGATCAGCCGCTTAACGCGGGTCACGGACTTCAAACTTAATTGTTACCGTCGGTTGGGAATTTCACCCGGCCCCGAAGAAATATATTTAATTAACTAAAATATAGCATTAATGATCGACAAAAAGCAACCATTAATATTTTATTATTTTTTATAATTAATAATTAAATCCATAATAACTACGGTACCACCAATTCCTGATGCAATACCACTAACTGTGCTCCAGTCGGTCAAGAAGAAGCCGAGGATTCCACCGAGAAATAGTCCCATTCCAACTATCAAGGTGGCTTTATGGTTGGTTAGTCTTGGTTTTTTAGTCTCTAACTTAATTTGAAGCAGACTAATTTGAATTAAAGCAATCGCATTTAACACGCCTAAAATTAAAACAAAAATGGTAGAAAGGTGGGTTATAGATACGAGGTGGGCGGTTCTGAGCGCTAGTATGCCTAAGAAGATTAAATCAATAATTAATAGAATTATTGTAACCGGCTTAAGTGATCGAGCAACTTCAGTTTTCTTTAAGTATTCTTTCATCCCATTGTCTTCCTTAATCAAAGTATCAAGGGAGATACCAAAGTAATCACTGATTTTAATTAAGGAATTAATATCTGGGTAACTGGCTTCATTTTCCCAACTAGAAATGGTTTGTCTGGTAATAAAAAAATCTTTAGCGACTTGTTGTTGGGTTAAGTTTTTTTCAACGCGTGCTTGTTTTAGACGTTCTCCAAAGTTCATAAAAAATACCTCCATTTGTTAGTTTAAATGTAACAAATGGAGGTATTAATGGTAAGCAAAGATTCTCTGCGTCCCGTGTTTATTGGGTTTATTGTGCTTTTTTAGTGGCAGTTAATTTGGTGGTCGTCATCCAAGGTCCACCACACCAGCCGTCATAACCAACGCTTTTTACATTGATATTTTCAAACTGATTGGTTGCCGCTAGTGTTTTTTGATATTCAGGACCAAAAATTAGGTCAACGATGAGTAGCTGACCACCCGGTTTTAAGACTCGGTTAGCTTCTGCCAGGGCTTGCTCTCGTTCTTTTTTATTCTTGACGTTGTGAATAGCTAGGCTGGAAGTGACCAAGTCAAATGAATTATCTGGGAAAGGTAATTCCAACATGTTACCAGTTTGAACTGCAGCCACGTCACTTGCGCCGGCCTGTGCAATGTTTTGTTCAGCTGCGGCTTGCGAATTTTGGAATTGATCCTTGGAACTCCAGATATCAATTCCAATTACTTTACCAGGCGCTTTTAAATACTTAGCGATTTCTAGTAAAACCAATCCGTGTCCGGTACCGATGTCTAATGCTTGCTCATCACCTTTTAGCTGTAGTTCTCGAATCGCTTTTTTAACGATCTTATATTTTCCGTACCAAGTGGTGTGAAAGTATGTAAATGAGAAAAACAACATTAAAAATGCGGCTATCCAGAAAAATAGTGACTGGGCATTAAAAGCCCCGATAAACATAAAAACTGTTCCGACTAATAGACCGAGAATTCCAAATGGTGCATCAAATCCTTTTTTCATATGCAGCTCCTTTGTTAGTTATGGGTCTAATTTTACACTAAATTTAAAAATTAAACGATAAAAATTATTACTTGAATTGCTAATAAAGTTCCCAAAAATAATAACCAATCGAGTTTAGAAATTACACTGACTTTTGCAATACTGCGGGGTTGATCTTCCACAAATCCTTGCGAAACCATCGCCTTAGCTAAATTTCTAGACCAGCCGATAGCCACGATTAAAGCTTTAAAGTAGAGAGTTGGCATCCAGGGATGTAAAATTTTACCCCGCATTTTTCCGTTAGCCCGAATCACTTCGATTTCATATTTTAACCGAGGAACTAAATTAATGGCTGCCAAAACACCGTAGATAAACTTAGTCGGAATGTGGGCATTTTGTTCGAGTGCTTGGGCTAAATCAATCATGTAGGTAGTTTGAGAGAAACTGATTCCTAAGAAAATATAGGCGTAAAGTCTAGTGAAAAGGGCCGTCCCCATTACCAAACCGTTTGAACCATAGTAAATTTGGGAGAAAAAGATTCCGACCGCTGGTAAGAAGGCGATCAAACTAAAGATAGCGATGGTTCTTAGGTTTACTTTTTTAAAGATTAAATATGCTAAGCAGGCGCCGATGATAATTAAATTAAGACCGATGTTGACGACAAATGAAATTTCAAGGGCAATTGCAATGACTAGTAGTAGTTTAATGGCTGGATTCATTAGATGACCTCCCGATAGTTGAGACTTTGATTGGCGAATTGTAAATGATAGTCAAAAAAGTGATCAAACTGAAAAATTTGATGACTAATGACAATTAACGCCCGGTTGCGTGCTCCAAATTCCGTTTGAAGCAAATGTTGAATCGTTTTAACGGAGTTTAAGTCCAAGCCGGCAAAGGGTTCGTCTAATAATAAGATTTCCGGATCGCGGATGAGCATTAATAAGATTTGTAATTTCTTTTTTTGCCCACCACTAAGAGTGTAAACCACTTGGTCCTGTTTGTTCGCCAAGCCTAACTGGGTTAGTGCAGTTTGAATCTTATTAGCATTCCAGTGATTGGTTAGCGCGGTTTGTTCTGCTATTTTTAGTTCTTCTGCTACGGTAACTTCTAAGAATTGATCGTTGGCATTTTGAAAGACCAACGCTAAGTGGTCGTATAATTTTTGCGCTTTAATTTTTTTGATTTCAGTTTCGTCTAAACGAGCGGAACCCACATAATTTTTTAGCTTAGCTAACGATTGAAAGAGGGTTGATTTACCGATACCACTTTCACCAGTAAGCAAGGTACAACCACTATGAATGGTGAAGTTATCTAAATTTAATAGCGGTTGTTGTTGTGCTAAAAGTTGAAAATCAGAGAAGTTGAATAAAGGTTCTGTGGTGGGAATTCCGAAGTGTAATTGCTCGTTGTTTGCGGGAGTTAATACCGCTACTTTCTCTTTCTTAGATAGTTGAACAATCTTTTTTTGCTCGGGATTAATCTGGAAAATTTCGTCCACAATGGCTTGGTATCCAGATAAATCATGATCAGAAATGATAATGGTTTTTCCTTGTTCCTGTTTTAGTTGAACTAATTTGGTTAAAATTTCGTGTTTACTCTTTAAATCGATGCTGGCAAACGGTTCATCTAACAAGAAAATATCTGAATCAAGGGCCACCATGGTTGCCAAGATAACCTTTTGCTTTTCTCCTCCAGAGAGTGTCAGAATCTGACGGTCTCTTAATTTTTCGATTTCACAAAAAGCAAGGGCGGTTTGAACTCGTTGTGCAATGTTTTCAGCCTTAGTTTGAATATTTTCCAAAGCGAAGGTTAATTCTTCTGCAACTGTTTGCATCACAAACTGTTGGTTAGGATCTTGAAACATCATTGAAACCAATTTAGTCTTGTCCGGTGCTGCAATGCTTGTAGCGACCTTATCATCAAAATAAAGTTGTTTTTGGAGCTTAGAATTTTCATCAAAACCCGCGATGATTTCTAATAAAGTGGATTTGCCACACCCGGAAGGTCCGGTAATCAGAGACAGTTGGGCCGCTGGAAAAGTGACCGTGGCAGCTTTAAAAATCGTCTCGTTAGTCTTTGAATATTGGTACGTTAAATCTTTAAGTTGAATAGTTGGCATTGTATTTCCTCCAAATAAAAAACCGCCTCCTAAAAAGGAGCCGGCTTAATTTAATACATTAGACAACTGTTGCTTGAATACCTCCGCTAGCATTACCTAGATCAGGTTCAGTGGGTATAATCTCAGCCGTAAAGCACCCCAGTTATTTAATTATTTTCATTATAACAAAAAAAGAAGGCGAGTTCGCCTTCTTTATAAATTATAGATCTAATTTTGGTTCGTCATCAGCTGGTTTTTCAGCTGTATCAGGTTTAACGTCACTTTCTGGTTCTTTTTCAATTCCATAAGCAACTCGAACTTTATGAGTAAGTTCTTCAATCATTTCTGGTTTTTCGTGCAGGTTAGCAACGGTTTTGTTTAGACCTTGACCTAAACGTTCTTCACCGTATGAATACCAAGAACCAGATTTGTTGATAATGTCTTTATCAACGGCAAGGTTGACCATGTCGGCAACAGGTTCAATTCCTTTACCAAAACTCATAAGGGTATCAACGGTTTTGAAGGGAGGAGCCACCTTGTTTTTGGCAACTTTGATTTTAGTTTCCTTACCCACAATTTCTTGACCATCTTTTGATTGTTTAGAACCACTAACTCGAAGCCGGACACTCGAGTAGAACTTAAGAGCACGACCACCAGGAGTAGTTTCAGGGTTACCAAACATTACTCCCACTTTTTCACGAAGTTGGTTAATGAAGATTACCACTGTGTTAGTTTTATTGATGTTAGCGGTCAACTTACGAAGGGCTTGTGACATTAAACGGGCTTGTAGACCCACGTGTGAATCACCAATATCTCCATCGATTTCTGACTTAGGTACTAAGGCAGCAACGGAATCAACCACGACTAAATCAATTGCACCAGAACCAATTAGGGCATCGGCAATTTGTAATCCTTCTTCACCAGTTCCTGGTTGTGAAAGTAGTAAGTTATCAATATCAACGCCTAGTGCTTTGGCGTATTCGGGATCCATTGCGTTTTCAGCATCGATATAAGCAGCGGTACCACCATTTTTTTGTAATGCAGCAACGGTTTGTAATGCAATTGTAGTTTTACCAGATGATTCAGCACCAAAGATTTCAACCACCCGACCACGGGGGAATCCACCAATTCCAAGAGCAATATCTAGTGATAAAATCCCGGATGAGATGGCGCTCACGTTAGTAGTAGGAGATTCTCCCATACGCATGATTGCACCGGTACCAAATTCTTTCTTAATTTGTTTTAACGCTTTATCAAGCTCGGCTTGGCGAGCATCTTGAACGTTTTTTTTAGAACTTGCGGCCATAAAAACACCTTTCCATTTCAAATTCTGAACATGTGTTCGGTTATCATATAATTCATTCTACATCATTAATTACGTAATTTCCAGAATATTTCCTCAATTATCTTAATTATAACTGATTTTTAAAATTATGTATCATTGTAGAATGTTTCACTTTATAATAAATAAATAGTATTTACAGAAAAGGAGTAGTGATTAAAATGAATCAAGATTTATCAGTTAAAGCAGGAATTAAGGATACGATTCCCACCTTGTCAGGTTATATTGGCGTTGGATTGGCGTTTGGGATTGTTGCCAAGGCCGGGGGATTAAGTGTTTTATTGATTACCTTGATGTCATTGATCACTTATTCAGGAGCCGCACAGTTTGTTATCGTTAGTATGTTGCTTTCCGGCAGTTCTTTTCTGGCGATTGTGATGTCGGTTTTTTTACTTTCGGCCCGGATGTTATTAATGGGAATGACCGTGGCGCCGTATTTAAAACACGAATCCATGAAACGCAACATCATTTTAGGATCGTTGCTGACGGATGAAACGTTTGCATTGACGATGAATAAACTTAACTATACGGAACGCATGATTTCGTTTGAATGGTTAAATTCTTCTAATATCATTGCGTATTTAACTTGGATCATCTCCTCTGCCATCGGGGGAAGTTTAGGTAGTTTAATTCCTAATCCCATGAACTATGGGCTAGACTTTGCCTTTATCGCGATGTTTATCGGCTTGTTATATCTTCAAATTAGAGCAGATAAAACGATGAATTTTAACCTGCAATTAATCATGGTGGGGGTTACTTTACTATTGGTCTTTGTGGGATTAATTTTTATTCCTAGTAACTTATTATTATTAGTCGTAACGTTAGTTGGTTGCGGGTTAGGAGTGGTGATTAAACATGCTTTCTTTTAATTTTGTGATGTTAGTAATTATTGGTTGTGGGATTACCACCTTACTACTACGGGTCATTCCGTTTGTCTTGTTGAAAAAATTTGAACTTTCCTATTCAATCATTGAATTTTTAAGTTTTGTTCCGGTCGTAATTATGTCGGCACTCTGGTTCAGTGGAATTTTTGTGCAACATTTAGGCCACTTACCATCTGTTAATTGGGAAAACTTATTAGCGTCGCTTCCTACTGTTCTATCAGCAATTATCAGCAAAAATTTACTAGTGGTGGTGGTCGTTGGAATTATTTCTTTGGCAGTAATTCGATTCTTTTTATAAAAAAGTAGTTGACAAACTTAAGAATTCTGTAATAATTAGAAAAAAACAAATTTGGAGAAAGAATATGAACAATTCAATGATGAACGCAAACAGTAAATTAAACTTGATCGTTATTAACTTAATTATTATTAAGTAAAGCGGTCGAGCAATTTATGTCGGCCAACAATTTGGCCGACTGGAGTTTACCATTGAATAGTAATATTCAAACAAAACACTGGTTAGAGCCATACTCTAACCAGTGTTTTTTGTTTTTTAAATCTTATAATTACTCAATTTGAAAGAGGAGGAAGTAACATGACTGAAAAAGCTAAAGGCAACAATTTCACCCCGGAAGCAGAACCAACCACAGTAAAAGAATGGGTATACCAGGTATCAGCTGGAATTTCGAACACTATTTTAGCTGTTTTAGGAATGGGACTTTTATTGAGTACCTTAGGAACAATGCTACATTTTCAACCATTAAATGAAAGTGGATTATTAGCACAACGATTACTGGCACCAGCGTTAGGAATGGCAGTGGCCATGATGTTAAGAACGACTACCTTGGTAACTGGGGCAAGTATGATTGCTGCTACTGTTGGAGCTAACGGAGTCTACTTTACAGCCGCTCCCGTTGCAAAGGCATTTACTGCCACTGGTTGGGTGGCACCCCAAGCTGCTGGTTCTGCAGTCTTTAACATTGGACAACCAGTTTCAGCCGTAATGGCAGCAGTAGTTGCTGCGGTTTTAGGAAAATGGTTAACCGGAAAAACGCCCTTGGATTTGGTATTAGTTCCATTTGCCGTTTCCTTAGTTGGATCGCTTTCTGGATTAGTATTTGGTTATGTGACAACTCCTGCTTTGAATTGGGTTAGTGAAAAATTAGCAGAAACTATGGGAGTTAGTCCCGTTTTAGGAGCAATTGTGGTTTCTGTCGCATGGTTCTTATTCTTGATGACTCCTGCTTCATCGGCAGCATTGGCAATCGCAGTTCAACTAGACCCAATGTCTAGTGGGGCAGCTTTGATTGGTACAACGGTTGGATTCGTCGTATTTACGGCAATGTCATTTAAAGAAAATAACTGGGGTGGAAACATCGCACAAACCTTAGTTACACCAAAAGTTCAATTTGCAAACATCTTAAAACGTCCCGTTTACTTGGCTGGTCCTTTAGTGATTGCCGGGATGATGGCACCTATCGCCGTAGTTGGTTTCGGATTTAAAACGCCGTTCTTAATCGCCGGTTTAGGACTTAACTCATTTATCGCACCACTTTGGCTCTGGGCAAATGATAAAACTGCTTTATTAGTTTTGTTGGCCTTTGGAGTAGTTATTCCCGCCGTATTGGGTTGGGCATACTACCGTTTCCTTAAAGTGATGGGTAAGACTAAAGAAAATGATTTACATTTGGAAGAAATTTAAGTAAACAAAAAATCTGCAGAGAAATTAGATTTAATAATCTAAAGTCTTTGCAGATTTTTTATATTAACGAAATCAGGATAAGGACAAATACAATTAATAAGATGAGTAAAGCAATGAATCGCTTTGTTTTCCAAGTTGGTTGGGATTTATACACCCAAACCAAACTTACAATGCAGATTAAAATTGCCATTACTGCCATAATAATTAATTTGAGTAAAACTGCTTGATTGTCCATGAAAAACTCCTAATTAGTGTAATTCAATTTGGTAAGCAAAGCGGTCATCGTTTTCAGCTTTAGTCCGGATAACTCCCTTTTGAGTGAATCCACTAGCTAAAATGATGTGTTGCATACCTTTATTTTTAGGATGAGTGTCAATACGAACGTCTTTAAAACCGAGAAGTTCAGAAACTGTAAATAATCCGCTGATTAATTTAGCAGCTAAACCTTGACCACGGTACTCATGAGAAACAGAAACACGGTGGATTGCTGAGTAATGGGCTTCGCTACCATTATCCCAAGCGCCTTCTTCCATTTCGAGATAGTCAGGATCAATTCCTAAATGAAGAGTTGCAGATCCGGCTACTTTACCGTCAACATCAATTACATATGAAGTTTGGTTATCGATATCGCGTTTAAGATCCTCTCGATTAGGGTACTCACCTTGCCATTGATCGATTCCTTGTTCTTTTAAAAATCCACGTCCGGCATCGATAATTTTCTTAATATCATCTAAGTCTTCTAGTGTTGCTTTCCGTACATAAATACAAGTCATACTAACACTCCCTTACAAATTTTTTAATCGGTTTTCAATTATAAAGAATAAAAAAAGATTTTACAACTAAATACCTAATTAGTCTCTGCCAAATGAATGGTCATAGCCATGGCCATCCCGCCTCCGATGCAGAGGGTAGCCATTCCTCGTTTTTGCTTAGTTCGCTTTAAGTTATTCATTAAAGTGATTAGAATTCTGGAACCAGAGTCACCTAACGGATGTCCCATGGCAACTGCACCACCGGTAATGTTTAAGCGATCCATCGGAATGTGTAAGTCTTTAGCTACTGCTAGACTTTGGGAAGCAAAAGCTTCGTTTAATTCGAATAAATCGTAATCTTCTATAGAAGAGTTTTCTTTTTTAAGCATTTTTTGGACGGCGTAATAAGGGGCATAGCCCATGATGTCAGGATCACACCCAGCTTCTGTATAGTTATCAATTACAGCAAGTGGAGTTAGCCCGAGTGCTTCTGCCTTACTTTCTGTCATCAGAATTAAAGCGGATGCACCATCATTTAGACTAGCAGCATTTCCAGCAGTAACCGTTCCGTCTTTTTGGAAAACAGTTCTTAATTGTCCTAGTTTTTCAACGTTAGTTTCCGGACGGACAGTTTCATCTTTAGTGATGATTTTGATTTCTTTTCTATTTTTAATTTCAACGGGAATCATTTCCTCGTCAAAATAACCATTTTCTAAAGCTTTAGCTGCTTTTTGGTGTGATTCGTAGGCGAACTGATCTTGTTCTTGTCGACTGATGTTAAATTGTTCTGCAACTTTTTCGGCGGTAGTTCCCATGGGAGCGTTAGTGCGAGCGTCATTAAGACCGTCTTTTTCTAAACTGTCTTCCATAATGAAAGAACCAAACTTATGTCCCTTGCGCACCTTTGAATTTAAGTAGGGGGCATTGGACATGCTTTCGGTTCCACCGACAATTACCGTTTCAGCGTCACCAGTTAAAATGGCGGTTTGTCCGAGACGGACTGCTTTCATACCAGAGCCACACACTTGGTTAATGGTACAAGCGGTACTAGAAACGGGAATTCCGCTGTTTAATTCAATTTGTCTGGCAATGTTTTGACCACCACCAGCTTGGATAACATTTCCAAAGATTACCTGATCAATTGCAGCAGGATTTAAATTAACTTCTGCTAAGGTTGCTTTAGCAGCAATGGTTCCTAGTTCAACGGATGATAAACTACTAAGTTGACCATTTATTTTTCCGATGGGAGTACGTTTTCCACTTACGATTACTATTTTTTCCAATTTTTGAAAACTCCTCTTTTAATATGGTATTCTAGTTCATTATAACTGGAATGGAATTGATAGTATAATATAAATGCATGCGGGGGCTAACCATGAGCGAAGAAAAAAGAGCGGAACAAGTAGAAAATATGATTGATGAATGGCTGACTAAAATTAACAGTAAACCGTTGGCAAGTGATTTTTCTGCAGAGCAAACGGAAAATGCAGCAACGATTATGGCGGTCTTTTCTGAAATTGCTATGATTGGAATGAAAAAGAATCCGGATGAATGGACACCAGGATTAGTAGAAGAAATTATGTTTTCTCGTTTTTCGTTATTGTTAAATCCTGAAGAGAAAACGGAAGCATTTTTCAAATTAATTCCATTTTCTTTGAAAATTCTATTTACATTTTTAAAAAATGAACGTATAATTCTTTATGCAGCTGAGATATGTCAGTGGGTCGATAAACATGAAGTTGAATTAACTTCATTATATAATCCTAAGTTTGATGCTTTTTACCATCGTTTGATTTCAGAGATGGAATCTAATCAAATTGATCTTAATGATCAAGGTGCTGTTTCAAAATTCACTAAGAATTATTTGAAAGCACATCCAGAAATCGGTTTTGATTTATATGGTAAAGAAAATTAAAAAATAATTTTTAAAAAGTGTTGACAAATTATCCGGTTGCTAGTATTATTAATCAAGTACTGCTGAGGCAGTCAACTGAGTAGATCTTTGAAAACTGAACAAGATTTTGATTACAAACAGTGTAAGGAAATTTTTGAACTTAGTTCGAAAATTAAACAAATGCAATGTCAATTTGCAAAAAATAAAGCAGAGCTAGTAAAGTTCTCATTTTAAAATGAGAGTTTGATCCTGGCTCAGGACGAACGTTGGCGGCGTGCCTAATACATGCAAGTCGAACGAAGTTGCCCTAATGATTGTTGATGCTTGCATCAACATGACTCTGGATCCAACTGAGTGGCGAACTGGTGAGTAACACGTGGGTAACCTGCCCAGAAGAAGGGGATAACACCTGGAAACAGATGCTAATACCGTATAACAACACAAACCACATGGTTTGCGTTTGAAAGATGGCCTTTGTGCTGTCGCTTTTGGATGGACCCGCGGCGCATTAGCTAGTTGGTGAGATAAAAGCTCACCAAGGCGATGATGCGTAGCAGACCTGAGAGGGTAATCTGCCACAATGGGACTGAGACACGGCCCATACTCCTACGGGAGGCAGCAGTAGGGAATCTTCCACAATGGACGAAAGTCTGATGGAGCAACGCCGCGTGAGTGAAGAAGGGTTTCGGCTCGTAAAACTCTGTTGTTAGAGAAGAACGACTGTAAGAGTAACTGCTTACGGTGTGACGGTATCTAACCAGAAAGTCACGGCTAACTACGTGCCAGCAGCCGCGGTAATACGTAGGTGGCAAACGTTGTCCGGATTTATTGGGCGTAAAGGGAGCGCAGGCGGTTTCTTAAGTCTGATGTGAAAGCCTTCGGCTTAACCGGAGAAGTGCATCGGAAACTGGGAAACTTGAGTGCAGAAAAGGATAGTGGAACTTCATGTGTAGCGGTGAAATGCGTAGATATATGAAGGAACACCAGTGGCGAAGGCGGCTATCTGGTCTGTAACTGACGCTGAGGCTCGAAAGCATGGGTAGCAAACAGGATTAGATACCCTGGTAGTCCATGCCGTAAACGATGAATGCTAGGTGTTGGGAGGTTTCCGCCTCTCAGTGCCGCAGCTAACGCATTAAGCATTCCGCCTGGGGAGTACGACCGCAAGGTTGAAACTCAAAGGAATTGACGGGGACCCGCACAAGCGGTGGAGCATGTGGTTTAATTCGATGCTACGCGAAGAACCTTACCAGGACTTGACATCTTCTGCCAATCTAAGAGATTAGACGTTCCCTTCGGGGACAGAATGACAGGTGGTGCATGGTTGTCGTCAGCTCGTGTCGTGAGATGTTGGGTTAAGTCCCGCAACGAGCGCAACCCTTGTCTTTAGTTGCCAGCATTAAGTTGGGCACTCTAGAGAGACTGCCGGTGATAAACCGGAGGAAGGTGGGGACGACGTCAAATCATCATGCCCCTTATGTCCTGGGCTACACACGTGCTACAATGGATGGTACAACGAGTTGCGAAACCGCGAGGTCAAGCTAATCTCTTAAAGCCATTCTCAGTTCGGATTGCAGGCTGCAACTCGCCTGCATGAAGTTGGAATCGCTAGTAATCGTGGATCAGCATGCCACGGTGAATACGTTCCCGGGTCTTGTACACACCGCCCGTCACACCATGAGAGTTTGTAACACCCAAAGTCGGTTGGATAACCTTTTAGGAGTCCGCCGCCTAAGGTGGGACAGATGATTAGGGTGAAGTCGTAACAAGGTAGCCGTAGGAGAACCTGCGGCTGGATCACCTCCTTTCTAAGGAATAATTCGGAACCTTACACTAATCAAAAGCTTGTTTAGTTTTGAGAGTTTTACTCTCTAATTTAATATTTAATATTTAATATTCGCTTTCGGGCCTATAGCTCAGCTGGTTTAGAGCGCACGCCTGATAAGCGTGAGGTCGGTGGTTCGAGTCCACTTAGGCCCATACCGAATAATTCGGTTAGGATATTATGGGGAATTAGCTCAGCTGGGAGAGCACCTGCTTTGCAAGCAGGAGGTCATCGGTTCGATCCCGTTATTCTCCATTGACGCTCAGCGTCAGATTTGTTCTTTGAAAACTAGATAATATTATTTTCTGTAAAATTATATTTATATATAATTACACCGAGAAATAACCATTGTGTTATTTTGAGTTTTTTAATTAGTTATAATCGCTAAAACTCAATAATTTATAATCCGTTGGATTATAGGTTAAGTTATTAAGGGCGCATGGTGAATGCCTTGGTACTAGGAGCCGATGAAGGACGGAACTAACACCGATATGCTTCGGGGAGCTGTACGTAAGCTTTGATCCGGAGATTTCCGAATGAGGAAACTCGATTAGTGTAATGACTAATCATTGCGTAGTGAATACATAGCTGCGTAAAGGCAAACGCGGGGAACTGAAACATCTAAGTACCCGCAGGAATATAAAGAAATTTCGATTCCCAAAGTAGCGGCGAGCGAACTGGGAATAGCCCAAACCGAACCCTTGTGGTTCGGGGTTGTAGGACTGAACATCTGAGTTACAAAAGTATTTGATAGTTGAAGTAGTTGGGAAGCTACACCAAAGAGAGTGATAGTCTCGTAAGCGAAATCGAATACCCTCAGTTCAGGATCCTGAGTACGGCGACACACGTGAAACGTCGTCGGAATCTGGGAGGACCATCTCCCAAGGCTAAATACTACCTAGTGACCGATAGTGAACCAGTACCGTGAGGGAAAGGTGAAAAGCACCCCGGAAGGGGAGTGAAATAGTTCCTGCAACCATGTGCCTACAAGCAGTCAGAGCCCGTTAATGGGTGATGGCGTGCCTCTTGTAGAATGAACCGGCGAGTTACAGTTGCATGCAAGGTTAAGCCGAAAACGCGGAGCCGTAGCGAAAGCGAGTCTTAAGAGGGCGAATTAGTATGTTGCCGTAGACCCGAAACCAGGTGATCTACCCATGTCCAGGATGAAAGTGCGGTAATACGCACCGGAGGTCCGAACCCGTGTACGTTGAAAAGTGCTGGGATGAGGTGTGGGTAGCGGTGAAATTCCAAACGAACTTGGAGATAGCTGGTTCTCTCCGAAATAGCTTTAGGGCTAGCCTCGGAATTAGAATCATGGAGGTAGAGCACTGTTTGAGCAAGGGGTCCATCTAGGATTACTAAGTTCAGATAAACTCCGAATACCATTGATTTATGTCCGGGAGTCAGACAATGAGTGATAAGATCCATTGTCGAAAGGGGAACAGCCCAGACCGCCAGTTAAGGTCCCTAAATATATGCTAAGTGGAAAAGGAGGTGGAGTTGCTTAGACAACTAGGATGTTGGCTCAGAAGCAGCCACCATTTAAAGAGTGCGTAATAGCTCACTAGTCGAGTGATTCTGCGCCGAAAATTTACCGGGGCTAAGCATATTACCGAGACTGCGGACGCAACTATGTTGCGTGATAGGAGAGCGTTCTAAGGGCAATGAAGGTAGACCGTAAGGACTATTGGAGCGCTTAGAAGTGAGAATGCCGGTATGAGTAGCGAAAGATCAGTGAGAATCTGATCCACCGTATGACTAAGGTTTCCTGGGGAAGGCTCGTCCACCCAGGGTTAGTCGGGACCTAAGCCGAGGCTGAGAAGCGTAGGCGATGGATAACAGGTTGAGATTCCTGTACTAGTTAATTATGTTTGAACAACGGAGGGACGCAGAAGGCTAAGGTATGCACACGGCTGGAAATGTGTGTTTAAATCGTAAGTCAGGAGAGGAGTTAAATGCTTCTTTCCGGGTTGACAAGCGATGATGAGGATCGAAATTTAAGTAGAGAAGTACCTGATGTCACGCTGCCGAGAAAAGCTTCTAGTTAGTAATTAATTACCCGTACCGCAAACCGACACAGGTAGTCGAGGAGAGTATCCTCAGGTGAGCGAGAGAACTATCGTTAAGGAACTCGGCAAAATGACCCCGTAACTTCGGAAGAAGGGGTGCTGGCCGTAAGGTCAGCCGCAGTGAAAAGACTCAAACGACTGTTTATCAAAAACACAGGTTTATGCAAAATCGTAAGATGAAGTATATGGGCTGACGCCTGCCCGGTGCTGGAAGGTTAAGTGGAAATGTTAGCTTCGGCAAAGCATCGAAATGAAGCCCCAGTAAACGGCGGCCGTAACTATAACGGTCCTAAGGTAGCGAAATTCCTTGTCGGGTAAGTTCCGACCCGCACGAAAGGCGTAACGATTTGAGTACTGTCTCAACGATAGACTCGGTGAAATTAAGATACCTGTGAAGAAGCAGGTTACCCGCGACAGGACGGAAAGACCCCATGGAGCTTTACTGTAGCTTGATATTGGGTGTTTACATAACTTGTACAGCATAGGTAGGAGCCATTGAAACCGGAACGCTAGTTTCGGTGGAGGCATCATTGGGATACTACCCTTGTTATGTGAACACTCTAACCCTGTGCACTTATCGTGCACGGAGACAGTGTCTGGTTGGCAGTTTGACTGGGGCGGTCGCCTCCTAAATAGTAACGGAGGCGCTCAAAGGTTTGCTTAGAATGGTTGGAAATCATTCCTAAAGTGTAAAGGCAAAAGCAAGCTTGACTGCGAGACAAACAGGTCGAGCAGGGACGAAAGTCGGACTTAGTGATCCGGTGGTACCGTATGGAAGGGCCATCGCTCAACGGATAAAAGCTACCCTGGGGATAACAGGCTTATCTCCCCCAAGAGTTCACATCGACGGGGAGGTTTGGCACCTCGATGTCGGCTCATCGCATCCTGGGGCTGTAGTTGGTCCCAAGGGTTGGGCTGTTCGCCCATTAAAGCGGTACGCGAGCTGGGTTCAGAACGTCGTGAGACAGTTCGGTCCCTATCCGTCGCGGGCGCAGGAAATTTGAGAGGAGCTGTCCCTAGTACGAGAGGACCGGGATGGACATACCGCTGGTGTATCAGTTGCGCCGCCAGGCGCATTGCTGAGTAGCTATGTATGGATGAGATAAACGCTGAAAGCATCTAAGTGTGAAACTCGCCTCAAGATGAGATTTCCCATTCCTTTATGGAAGTAAGACTCCTGAAAGATGATCAGGTAGATAGGTTAGAAGTGGAAGAGTAGCGATACTTGAAGCGGACTAATACTAATCAGTCGAGGACTTAACCAAGTAGAATTAAGA
This sequence comes from Fructilactobacillus vespulae, assembly GCF_047324295.1. Lineage (GTDB taxonomy): Bacteria > Bacillota > Bacilli > Lactobacillales > Lactobacillaceae > Fructilactobacillus > Fructilactobacillus vespulae. The sequence continues at coordinate 580,036 of NZ_CP137138.1, forward strand.
TATAATGGTAACTCGGAAAAGAAAAGATATTATCTAGTTTTGAGAGAACAAAGTTCTTTCAAACAAAATAGTGTGGTGGCGATAGCCTGAAGGATACACCTGTTCCCATGCCGAACACAGTAGTTAAGCTTCAGAACGCCAAAAGTAGTTGGGGGATCGCCCCCTGTGAGGATAGGAAGTTGCCACGCAAATTTAAAATCTCTAGCATTTCGGTGCTAGGGATTTTTTTTATAAAAAATAAATATAAATGTTGACATCTCTTGTGTTAACAATTATGATATAAACAATTACATAAACAAATTGTAGAGCTGAGTATTTAGTGGAACTTTTAAGAGAGTCTCTGGTTGGTGAGAAGAGATAAAGCTAAGCTAAAGAAGATGGGCTTGAAATCAATCATTAGTGAGTTTCGATGAGCTAATGGCGGGGTTGCTACCGATATCTTAGCAAAACTTTTCTAGTGAGACGTCACTAACGAAGTTTACGAGATGGTTATTAGTAATAATGACTATGAACTAAGGTGGTACCACGAAGCATTCGTCCTTTTTATAGAGGATGAGTGCTTTTTTTGTTTATTAAAAATTAAAAATAAGGGATGGTAATAATTATGAAGAAAAATACAAAAAGAATTATTGGTTTACTAGTATTAGTAGCAATCGTAGCAGTGGGGTGGTTAAGTTTTGGACCTAAGTCCAGTGAATCAACCGCAGAAAATAAAACGGTTAAAGTGGGAATCATGAGCGGATCTAAAAATGATGATGAAATTTGGGATTCCGTTGCCAAAACCGCAAAGGATAAATATAACATTAACTTGAAATTCGTTCATTTTACTGATTATACTCAACCTAACACCGCATTATCACAACACTCAGTTGATTTAAATGCCTTTCAACATACCGCTTTCTTAAAAGACTGGAACGAAAAACATCATACTAACATTACTTCAATTGGTGACACAATTATCACTCCAATCAGATTATTCTCAGATAAATACAAAAATGTAAAAGATATTCCAAATGGTGCAACAATCGCAGTTCCTAATGATTCAACTAACGAAAGTCGGGCTTTAGTACTATTGAAAAATGCTGGTTTAATTGAACTTAAAAATAAAGATGGTCTTTTAGGTTTAGGTGATATTACTAAAAATAGTAAGAATTTAAACATTAAAGAAGTTGACGCTTCTCAAACTCCAAGATTGTTAAACAGTGTAGATGCATCAGTAGTTAACGGAAACTATGCCACAACTGCTAAATTACCTGATAACAAGAGCATCTTTACTGAACCACTTAACAAGGATTCAAAACCATGGGTTAACTTCATCGCTGCTAACAAAGATCAAAAAGACAACGATACCTACAAGAAAGTTGTTAAAGCTTACCAAACTAAGAAAACAGCTGATTTAATTGCTGAAAAATATGGTAAGACAGAAGTTCCAGCTTGGAACCACAAGTTTGAATAAGCTGATTTAAAATAGAAGGCGAGGAGATAAAATGGAATTTTCAGAATCTAATATTCTCAAATCATTACCAACGCAGTTTTTTGCCACGTTAGTTAAAAAAGTTAATGCCAAGATTGCGACTGGTGCAGATGTAATTAATTTAGGACAAGGAAATCCAGATCAACCTACGCCAGAAAATATCGTTGCTGCCATGCAAGCGGAAGTCGCCAAAAGTGAGAATCATAAGTATTCTCCTTTCGATGGTTTAGCTGATTTGAAACAATCCGTTGCTAATTTTTATAAGCGCGAGTACGACGTTGATATCGATCCAGATACTGAAGTGGCTATCTTAGGTGGCTCTAAAACGGGGTTAGTTGAGTTACCATTTGCAGTGTTAAATCCGGGTGATACGATGATCTTACCTAATCCGGGTTATCCCGATTATTTATCGGGAGTTGAACTAGCAAAAGTTAACCTTGAGCTACTTCCATTAAAGGAAAAGAATAATTTCTTACCAGATTATGCTGAAATTAGTGCTGCTGTAAAAGATAAAGCTAAGTTGTTATATCTAAACTATCCTAATAATCCAACTGGTGCAGTTGCCACTCCAGAATTTTTTGAAAAGACAGTGCAGTTTGCCAACGATAACCAGATTGGAATTGTGCATGACTTTGCTTATGGTGCGCTAGGGTATCATAATCGGCCTCTCAGCTTCTTACAGACTAAAGGTGCCAAAGACGTGGGGATAGAGTTCTATACGCTTTCTAAGACTTATAACATGGCTGGTTGGCGCATTGGTTTTGCGGTTGGAAATGCACAGATGATTAAAGCTATCAATCATTTGCAAGATCATCTCTTCGTGAGTGTTTTTCCTGCCATCCAACGGGCTGCCATTGCCGCTCTAAATGGCTCGCAAAGTTCTGTGAAAGCACTAAATGATTTATACAGTGAACGACGGGTTGCTTTTGAAAAAGCGGCTGCTGAAATTGGTTGGCATGCTTATCCAGCTAAAGGCTCCTTTTATTCCTGGATGCCCGTTCCAACCGGGTACACATCTGAACGATTTGCGGATCTTTTATTAGAAAAAGCAGCGGTTGCAGTAGCTCCCGGGGTTGGATTTGGTACAGCAGGTGATAAATTTGTTAGAATTGGGTTGTTAACTAGTCCAGCTCGATTACAAGCAGCATGTGTTCGAATCGGAAAATTAAACTTATTTAAGAAAGATTGAGGAGGTTATCATGACAAATAAAATTGTTGAATTTAAAGATGTCTCAGTGGAATTTGCCCAAGATAAACAAAAGATTAAGGCGGTTTCAGATGTTTCATTTGGAATTCCGGAAGGACAAATCTTTGGGATTGCTGGATACTCTGGTGCCGGTAAATCAACTTTAGTAAGAACCATTAACTTATTGCAAAAACCTACATCAGGAGAAGTAGATGTTTTTGGCAAAACCTTCTTCAAAAAAGATGGTGGTGCAGCAGAAATCATTTCTGATAAGGACCTTAGAACGGAACGTCGCCAAATCGGAATGATTTTCCAACACTACAACTTGTTAAGCCAAAAAACGGTGATTGAAAACGTTGAATTTGCGTTAAAACACGCTGGTTTAAAGGAAAAAGAAGTGACCGCTAAAGCTACTAGTCTCTTAAAGGACGTGGGCTTGGAAGCTTATGCTAAACATTACCCTGGTCAATTATCTGGTGGGCAACAACAAAGAGTTGCCATTGCCAGAGCGTTAGCCAATGATCCCAAAATTTTGATTTCTGATGAAGCAACTTCAGCGCTTGATCCGGAAAACACTAATCAAATTTTGGATTTACTAAAAGAATTAAATCAAAAATACGGATTAACCGTTATCCTGATTACTCACGAAATGGATGCCATCAAGCGAATCTGTGACCAAGTAGTAATCATGGATAGTGGGAAAGTGACTGATTTAGGTAGTCTAGTTGATGTCTTTGTTAAATCAACCAACCCCGTTACCAGAAAAATCGTGGGTTCTGACTTTGATGCCTTATCAATCCTTTCTTCATTGAACATCGAAACTAAGAATCGTAATTTAATTAAATTAGTTTACTTTTCTACTGAAATTTCTAAACCAATCATTGTGGAACTTTACGAAAAATTCAAAGTTTCTGCCAGCATCGTGTATGCTGACATTGAACAATTTGGTGCCGAAGCAGTGGGAATTATGATCGTTGATTTAAACGGTGAGGCTGCACAAATTAAGCAAGCAGTTGATTATCTAAACGGATTAGACGTTGAAGTTAGTGAATTAAGGGGTGAAGAATAATGAATGCATGGTTTGCTACTAATTTTCCTAATGTGGTTCAACAAGGCTGGTTTGGTGAAACCGGTTGGTGGACTTCAATTGTACAAACACTTTACATGACTTTTTGGTCAGCAATTTTCGGTGGAATTGCCGGATTAATTTTTGGAATTGCACTAGTACTATTCGATAATGATGGAATTATGCCTAATAAGGTGGTCTTTAACGTAGTTGATAAGATCGTATCTCTCTTCCGGGCCATTCCGTTCATTATCTTGTTAGCTTTTATTGCACCGGTAACCCAAAAGATTGTGGGAACTCAAATCGGAACCACAGCCGCTTTAGTACCACTTTCTGTGGGAGTCTTTCCTTTCTATGCTAGACAAGTGCAAGTGGCCCTTCAAAGCGTTAACAAGGGAACCATTGAATCTGCGCAATCATTAGGATCAACTAACTGGGATATTATTTCCGGAGTATATCTTAGTGAAGCCTTCCCAGAATTAATCAGAGTTTCAACCGTTACTTTAATTAGTTTGGTTGGATTGACTGCTATGGCTGGTGCTATTGGTGCCGGTGGTTTAGGTAACATGGCCATTTCATATGGATACAACCGGTTTGCCAATGATACGACTTTAATCGCTACCATTTTCGTGGTTATTCTAGTCCTCATCATCCAAGTGGTTGGGGATATTTGGGCTCGTTTAATTGATCACGGTTCGCAATCATAACTAAAATAATCTGACTCATTTCAATTTGAAATGAGTCTTTTTTTAGCCACAAAAAAAGCGTTCATTCAAAGGAATGAGCGCTTTTTAAATTTATTTTATAAGTGATGTTTGGTTTCTGATTCAATGGTTGGGAATAAAGTAATGAAGTCTTCCATCTTTTCAGGAGAAACCTTAAGTTCGATAAATGGAAGGACACTACCAACTGAATTATCAGCTTCTGAACTAATTTCAGTCATTCCAACTAAGTAACCTTGTTTGTCAAACACTGTAATGGTGTGACCTTGGTTGGCACGAAGAGAAAGACGGAACCAGTCAGATGATAGGTCGACTTCCTTAACGTCATACTTGTCAGGATTTGCTTTGGCAACGTCTGGTGAAACTCCAACTTCAGCGATTCGAGGTGAAGTGAATGTAGCACTAGGAACGGCTGGGTAATTGATTGGTTGATCAGTAGCACCAGTGAACAATTTGGTTAGGTATTGACCTTCGTAGATAGCAGTTGGAGTTAATTTACCAACTTTTTTATCTAGTACATCACCGGATGCATAAATGCTGTCAACGGATGTTTGAAGGTGATCGTTAACTTTGATTCCCTTGTGTTCATCGTATTCAACGCCAACTTCATCAAGACCGATATTTTGTACGTTAGGAAGGCGGCCAGTGGCATCTAAGATCCAGTCAGAAGCAATGTCTCCCTTATCGGTTTTAACTACGTAAGCACCAGCTTGTTCTTCAATGGCACTAGGAGTTACATTTTTAATAAATTTAATTCCCTTAGCAGTTAAGTCTTCCATCAATTCTTCAACAAATGGTTGGTAGAAGTGACGTAGAGCTTGGTCGTGGTGAAGTAAAACAGTTACTTCAGTACCGGCATAAGCAGCTACCGTGGCAAATTCCATGGCAATGTAACCACCACCGATAACTGTCATGCGTTTTGGTTGTTCAGCTAAGTCTAAGAATTCAGTACCATCATGTGCTAAATCAGCACCAGGAATGTTAAGACGGTTGTAGTGAGCACCAGTGGCAAGCACAATTTTATTAGCGGTGTATTTTGTTCCGTTAACTTCAATCGTGTGGCCATCAACTAGCTTACCGTAACCGTGAATCATTTCAATTCCACAGCTCTTTAAACCAGATTCAATGGCATTAGGTAGTGCATCAATTACGGCTTTTTCATGTTTAAAGTTATCAGCCCAGTTAATCTTGGTGGTACCGTCTAAACCACGACCTTGCATGTTATCGACGGTTTCTTTGATTTTAACCGGCATGTCTAGGGCAATTTTGGCATTACAACCACGGTTAGGACAAGTTCCACCAACTTTGTCGGCTTCGATAATTCCTAGTTTGTAACCCTTCATTGCAAGTGGCATTGCACCATTAAAAGTTCCGTGTCCACTTCCTAAATATAAAACATCAAATTGATAATTGTTTTCAACCATAATTACACTCCTTTTAATTCTGAAATCATATTGCATACAATTAAATTATAGTATTTTATTAAATCAAGTCAATCAAACTGGCTTATTAAATCTAATTTTTAAATTGTCGCCAAAAATGTTTTTGGTAGTGCCTTTGAATTAACCAAGTCACTAGGACTAAAATTCCAACGACTAAGACGTTAATCGTTAATGGGATTAAGCCAGTTAAGAAGAAAGCTAATCCCATGATAATTGCTCCGATAATCATGCTTCCAAAGGTGGCAATCATAATGGCCCAGTTTCCTAACCCTCTAGTTAGAAGTTGGTTGGCATCGGTCCAGTTTAAGGTTAAGAACCGGAAATCACGTTTGAAGTAGTGCAGTGATCCGATTAATTGTCCGGCAATCATTCCGATTTGTAATCCAATAGCTAAGACTAGGGGGAAGCGTTCAAAAACCGTTAAAATGATGCCTAAAAGAATCATAATCACCGTTTGAAAGGCTAAGGCAAAGAAGAATTTAACCCGTAAGTAATGATAAAAACTGACGGGTAAACTCTTAATGAAATTTAGATTTTCTCCATCTAATGAAATGATGTTTCCCACTAAACTGGAAGGATTGAAAGTCATGGCGGAAAGCACTAAACCTAGTAAGATGAAGACGGCAAAGTAGTTGTTTGAAACCTGACTGAATTTAATTTGGCTTCCGAGTCCAAAGCTAATGCTGAAGATGATGGGCATTAGGAAGGTGTTAGAAAAGACCTGGGTTAAAAAGGAAGGTTGTTTTATCAAACCAAGTTGGTGAGTAACTAACTGGTGAGTTAGTCCTCGTTGCGGTTGTTTTCGTTTCTTCTTTTTGGCAACTGAAGCTGTTATTGAGAAGAGGTGCTTGGTTACAAAGCGATTTAAATAACTGAGTCCCAATCCAGAGATAAGGAACATTGCGACCCAGAGAATTAGTGCGGACACCGTAAAAGGAGCTTTTAAGAGCTCAAAAATCGGTAACAAGAAACTAATCGAATTAGGATCAGTATTTGCTTCAGGGTGGTTAGAATAACCTAAAAAGGCACAACCAGCAATAATCGCAATCGTTGAGATTCCTAATAAAATGGAGGTTCCCAATTGATAATTTTTCTTAAAGAGCTTTGATTGTGAGATTAAGAAGGTTAATATGGCAGTCACAATAAAGATACTGGTGAAGTAGAGCAAGAAAGCCAAAATGGCTACGATAAGAGCGACTAACCAGTGATCCTCTCCTTTGATGGCAGTGATAATGAAAACCGCACACACCGGAATGGCAAAGGAACTAACTGACATCACGATGGTTAAAAGTTTTGCGGCTAAAATCGTTTTAATTTTAACCGGCAAGGGAAGGTAATTATTTAAATCCTTACTCTGCAAGAAAACCGTGTTAATGGTTGATAGTAATTGGGCCACTAAAATTAAGGAAAAGGTGCCCACATAGCGGGTGAAGGTTCCCGGACGTTTGCTAATGTCGCCAAACATCATCGATAAGCCAAACACACCGATGAAGATTAGTCCGGTTAGGAAATAAGTAATCATCGTTGAATTGGCAATTTGCGTTAGGCTTTTTCCCTTTTTCCGTTTTTTCATCGTTTCATTGGGATTGGAGTACATCAAATTAACTTTAAAAATTTCCCATAGTTGCTTATTTTTCATCGCCGTCCTCCGTTAACTTATCAATGTCTGCTTGGTCGGTTTTACGACCGGCCATTTCTAGGTAAACGGTTTCTAAGGATTGGTTCGGATGATCAGCTAATAAGGCTTGCACGCTCCCGTCATAAATCAAACTACCATCCTTTAAAATAGCAATTTCGTCACAGAGTTGTTGGGCGGTGTCTAAAACGTGGGTAGAAAAGATAACGGTTTTACCCTTAGCGGCATGGTCCTTCATCATTTCCTTCAAGTCATAGGCTGCTTGGGGATCAAGTCCTTGAATGGGTTCATCCAGGATCCAAACATCGGGGTTAACCAATAAAGTTCCGATAATAATGGTTTTTTCCCGCATTCCGTGTGACATGCTTTGAATTTGGGTATCAATACTTTCAGTCATACTGAAGAGGTCGGTTAATTCGTGCAGGCGGTCTTGGTGTTCGTTCAGGTTAATTTTATAAATGGAGGCAATTAGGTTCCAGTATTCGCTAGCAGTTAGTTGTAAGAATAAATCAGGAGTATCGGGAACGTAGCCAATCCTCTTTTTAACGTCTAAACGATTTTTAGCGAGATCTAGACCATCAACAATGATGCTTCCAGAAGTGGGTTCAATCACACTGGTGATGCTTTTAAGCGTGGTTGATTTACCGGCTCCGTTGTGACCTAAAAAGCCAAAAATTTTACCACTAGGGATTTCTAAATTAAGGTCCCGTAAGGCAATCTTATCTTCGTATTCGTGGTGTAAATGGGTGATTTTAATCATTTGTAGTACTCCTCTTGTTGGTTATTAATAAATTGAAGACTTTGAACAAAAGTAGCGCACCAAAAGCAAGCAATTCATTATTCTAATTATAACAAAGATAAATTTATAGTTGAGATAGTAGCAAAAAGTCAACAGATTGATTATGATAAATGAAAATTAGTTTTACTAAGAGGAGAAACGAGATGTGGTACGTAAAGAAGTTTGCTGAACTAACCACCCAGGAATTATTTTTAATTTATAAGGCTCGTGGAGCGGTCTTTATAGAAGAACAACAGATTGTTGAAAATGACATTGATGAGCAAGATTTGACTGCTATCCATGTGTTTGAAATTCAAGCTGACGCAGTAGTTGCTTATGCACGCGTGTTTCAAATGGACCAACATGTCACTTTTGGTCGGGTGTTGACGAGTGCAGCAGTTCGAGGAACGGGAAAAGGAAAAGCACTCTTGAATGAGTTGTTTTCAGTTATTAAGCATGATTTTAAGGGACTTCCAATTGAAATTGATGCCCAAGTCCACGCCATTGGTTATTACGAAAAATCCGGCTTTCAGGTTACGAGTGCACCGTTTTTAGAGGCCGGGGTTTCCCACGTTAAAATGACCCATCCTAGTTTTTAATAAGATTTATAAATAGATAAAATTAGATAATAAAGTTTTTTTAAAATAGGTTTGGATATATGTTAATTTAGCTTGAGATTATGGTACGATAATATTCGCGATTACTAGCAAAACACCCTAATAGAAGGATTAAACGTAAACTATCGATATGAAAAATATTAAATCTCAATGCCTCAAAATTAGTGTTTTAGCATTTTCTTTTTTTGTAGTGACTTCCACGACGGCTGTGCAAGCTAGTGCAAACGTCAATTCGAACTACGAAAATATCTATACTACGACTAAAGCACTAATTAATAAGTTAGAGCAAAAAATTAACCCGCAAGCCAAAACCGAGACCAAGAAACAAATTAATGCCCAAACGGCCTCAACTGAGCAGGCTAAAGTCGAATTTAACAAGTACCGCCAGCACTACCACTATTCCACTCCTAATGACGGGAGTAATGATGTCCAAACCATTTGGAAGGATAAATCGGGATTGTGGCATTTTTATTACCTTCATGGGGGCATGGATGGTGATGACTACGTTCCCACAAGTTGGAAGCACGTTACCAGTTCTGACTTAATTCATTTTAAGGATCAAGGAGATGCGATTAAAACCGTTCCGGGTAAATTTGATGCCGTCTTCACGGGGTCTGTGATTACTAACGAAAAGGGAATTTATAAAAATCTACCAAAATCAGAAAAAGTCGTGATTGCAGCCGTTAGTACCCCAACCTTAGATTGGACGGGGCAAAATAACTGGTTGCTTTACAGTACCGATGGTGGTTACCACTTTAAATTGATGAAAGACGAACCGATTTCCGGAATTCCCCAAGGTTCCGATGGTTTCTTAGAAGATAACCGGGATCCCGTGCTTTGGTATAACTCTAAAACCAAGAAGATGGAGCTATACCTAGCTCAAAGTCGTAACGGTAAGAGTGACCACGGAGTTGCACAATACGTGACTGATGATGGAATTCACTTTAAAGAGCTAGCCTACGTTAGTTTTGGGGCTAACAATACGTTATTTGATAACTCAACGGTGATTGAAACCCCAAGTGTTTCACGGATGCGGGATAAAACGACTGGTAAAGTCAAAGATATCATGTTCTTAGGACTCCAAAACTTTACGGATGGTTTGGATTACAAAATGGTTAACGGGGAAAGTCACGTAGCCGTTCAAGGTAAAATCAATAGTAAGGGAGTCTTTATTCCGGATGGTGCCGTGCAAGATCCCCAAAACTCCAAACACTACATTGTAACCAGTGACGCAAAAATTAATCGAACTGATTATGGTCCTGATTATTATGGAACAGCGAATGAGTTGAACAAGGATCCGTTGAAAAACGTGGTTAATGAAACGATTCAAGCCGGCTGGATAGGGAACTGGCTCTACACTTTGGATAATGTGGAAGATGGGAAACCATTTGCCCTTCCTGGGGTATCATCCTTTAGAAAGGTTTACCTCGATAATGGTGTGGTGAAAGCTAGCCTAGTTAAACTTGCTAATTCGGAGTGGAAAGCGAACAAAGTAATTCAAAAAGCTAAGGTAACTGCCAAAGATGGCCTAACAACGATGGCGAAATCACAACCGATTGCGCAAACGTATACCTTTAACTTAGCAGGAACTAAGGATGCTGATTTCAGTTCCCAGTTTACCTTTAAACAAAAAGATGGCTCACAAAGCCTCTTAATCTATCGTGATGGTAATAAATTGATGGTTAATAATTGGAGAACCGGGGGAACGTTTACGGATGAAATTCCAGAAGCATACACCTTCTCGTTTGAAAATGAATTGAATGCCAAAAAGATTACTAAAATGAACGTGAGAACCGATACGAAGAGTTTAGAAATCGAGTTCCCAGAGACCGGACAAGTATTTACAATCATGCGCTACACATTGGATAGTCAACAGGACTTAAACGTGCAGGTCAGTGGAAATAATAGTCAGGTTAAGATTGCGGATAGTAAGAATCGAAAATAATAAGTAAAAAAGCGAAAGTACATAGAGTACTTTCGCTTTTTTAATATTTTATAACTAATCTAAAATTATTAAAAATATGATAAGATTGTATTTGTAATTATTAAATAAGAAGGAATGTAATCGCATATTATGAGGAATCGAAGAAAATTAGTTGTTTTAATGTTTTCATTTTTAATATTTGTTTCGATAACAGTTATTAATGTAAAAGCAGATAATGTTTCAAATTATCAAAATATTTATGATAAATCTATAAACTTAATTAATAAATTTAATGATAATAGTAAAGCAAATGTAGATGCTCAAAATGCTACAAATGACGAAGCAAAGCAAGAGTTTAGTAAATATCGGCAACGTTATCATTATTCATCAATAAGTGGATATGCTGGAGATGTTCAAACAATTAGAAAAGATAAATCTGGTGTTTGGCATTTTTACTATATTTCAGATTCTGGGTGGAGACATGTAACAAGTTCTGATTTAATTCATTTTAAGGATTGTGGTATTGCAATAAAACCAATTGCTGGTAAGTTTGATTATGTAATTTCAGGATCAATTATAACAAATGAAAATGGAGTTTATAAAAATTTACCCAAATCTGATAAGACAGTAATTGCGGCAATTAGTACACCTGAAAAAGATGGTAGAGGTGAAACTGATTGGCTTGTTTATAGTGTTGATGGTGGTTATAGTTTTAAATTGCTTGATAATAATCCAGTTAAAGGAATTCCGCAAGGAGCAAATGGTTTAACCGAAGATAATCGAGATCCTTATTTGTGGTATAACCCTAAAATCAAAAAAATGGAATTATTTATTGCCCAGACTAGAGAGAATAAAACTAAACATGGTATTGGACAGTACGTTAGTGATGATGGAATTCATTTTAAAGAGGCTGCTTTTTTAATTTTTGGAAGTAATGATACTATCTTTCCAAATTCAACAATTATTGAAACTCCAAGTATTTCTCGTATGAAAGATAAAAAAACTGGTGAAATTAAAGATATATTGTTTATCGGTGTGCAGGATTTCACACTAGGAAGTAACTATAAAGTGATTAATGGAGAGGGTCATATTGCTGTCCAGGGTTATATTAATAATCAAGGTATATTTATTCCAGATAATTCGATTAATGACACGAAAAACACGAATACTATTTTAGCTACGAATGATTCTAAAATTAATCGTACTGATTATGGACCAGATTACTATGGTACTTCTAATTTATTTAACAAAAATTCTATAAATAAACCTGTAAATAATACTATCCAGGTAGGGTGGCTAGGTAATTGGAATTATTCTTGGAAACCAGTAAAAGATGGAAATCATTTTTCATTACCTGGTATATCTTCATTTAGAAAAATATATTTAGATAATGGAATTGTAAAATCTAGTTTAGTTAAATTAGATAAATCAGAATGGAAAATCAATAAAAATATTAATCACATTAAAGTATCAGTTAATGACAAACTAAAAACGATGGCAAAATCTCAACCAATTGCACAAAATTATACGTTTAAATTAGCAGGATCACAATCAAAAGAATTTGATGTTCTTTTTGATATTAAGGAAAATGATGGTTCTCAAAAATTCAGAATATACCGGGATGGTAATCGATTAAAAACAGTTAATTGGCGAACTGGAGGAACATTTATAGATCCTGCTCCATCATTTTATACGGATAAATATTTTAATGATATTAATGGTAAAAAAATTACCAAAATGAACGTTCGAACTGATGTTAAAAGTATTGAAATTGAATTTCCAGAGACTGGACAAGTTTTTACCATTATGAGATACACACTTGATCCTAAACAGGATTTAAACGTTAAAGTTGGCGGTGAAAATACCAAAGTTGAGATTGCTAAAAGTGAAAATTATAGTGAAAATATGCAGACCGTTGCATTTAAATATTTTGTTGAAAATAGGGATAAATTAAACCAAATATCTACTGATTTAAAAAGCAAGTACAATCTTCATCCTGCACAAAAATTTAATAATATTTATGGATACTTAAAAGATGAGAAGTTTAAATTAAAAGAGACACTTAAAAATAACGAATTTACTAAGCCGTTGATTGATGTTTTACGAGAGATTAAAAATAAAAAGTCGATATCTTAGTAAAAAAAGAGAGAAAGCACACTGTGCTTTCTCTCTTTTTTATTCTATTCATTTTCTTTCTTATAGTCGTTAAGCAGAATGGTTTCTTCGTAGTTAACGTTTTGCCGTAACTTCAAACGAGTGATCGGTGAGATATGGTTATTATCAACTAGCAAATCAATTGCTTTTCTTTGTGATTCTAACGCCTGCATCTTCAAATCAACCATTTGATGTTCGTAGATGGCTTCTTCTTGTTCCGTATCTTCATATGATTTTGCTTGTTGAATTTGGTGTTCGTAGTAAACCATAATGAATTGGACGGTTTGTGCAGAGAAGTCTTGTTCGTTAATGTCATCGCGACGAAGGAATTCTTTCAAATGTTTAATGGCACTTTGGGAACATACCTTTTGAATTAAACGTAAATCAGATTTGGTTGAGCGACTTTCAACTTCGTTCCATTGCCAAATTTTGATAGCCCGGAAAATTCGGCTAAACCAGTTAAAGTGTGGCATGGTATGCCAGCTTTGTTGTTCTCCACTGATTTGAGCTAAACGATATTCCTCTTGATTTAAGCGTCGACTGGTAATCCAGAAGGCATCTTTTCCAATTAATTTTTGGGTATAGAGGTCGTTTAAGGAATTTCGATAACCATTTAAGGCCGTTCGACGTAACGCTAAGATGGCGTTCACATCCCGGGTAAATTCTGGTTTGTCGTGGAATTTCTTTTGGAGCTTACGAATCTTAAATTGGTATTCGGTAATGATATCAAAAATAGCACGTTGGTTGTCTTCAGACTTGCTATTTTCAAGGTTAGCAATCGCCGAATTCAACATGTAGAGGCTAGCGACATCAAAGTCTACGTATTCGGGTTGAATATCATCTTCGTCTTCTTCTGGCTCTTCATTTTCCATTGAAGATGCCCGAGTTTCCAAAGTTTGCCCGGGAGCAATCAGTGGAAGGGTAATCGTTGCGGCAATTAAACTGATTAGAATAACTGAGGCGGCGATGAATAACATGAGGGAACGGTCTGGGAAAGGCGAACCGTTGGCAATTACTGTCGGAACGGAAAGGACCCCGGCCATGGTGATAGCCCCACGAACTCCAGATAAACCGGCTAATAAGGCAACCGAGAATTTTGGTTTCTTAGTTTCCTTTTTCGTAACGTAGTAAGAAAATGATTGGTAACCAATGATCCAAACGGTTCTGATGATTAAGATAACTAACCAGATAGCAAAGGCGTACCCAAATGATTCTAAGGTTCCGTACTTGTTACTCTTGATTACAGATTCCATGGCTACGGGTAATTCGATTCCTAGAATTAGGAAGACCACTCCATTTAGACAGTAAATGATGATATCCCAAGTTCGTTCTGCGAGTAGTGAAATCTCGGGAGTTTGACTAGCAACTCGATGTTCAGAAGTATGTTCTAAGATACCGGCAGTTACTACCGCAATTACTCCGGAAGCATGTAAGAAATCTTCAGCCACCACGTAGATTACGAAGGGAGTTAGCACCTGTAATACTACGCTAAAGATGGCATCGTTAAAGTTGACGCTGTGGAGTAGATTTTGTAGAGCAATTAAAAGTCCCATTAAGACTACTCCGATGATAAATCCCATTAAGGCCATGTAGACAAAGTCACCGGCTGCTTTTGAGATTGAGAAGTAACCCGTTACCACGGCTGCTGATGCATATTTAAAGGCAATCAAACCACTGGCATCGTTGATTAAACTTTCACCACTAACCAAGTGGAGAATGTTTTTCGGTAGGTTAACTCGTTTAGAAATTGATTGTACGGCTACCGGATCGGTAGGTGAAAGGATGGCAATCAAGGCGAAACAAACTCCCAGTGGCATGGTTGGTACCAGCCAGTTAACGAAGAATCCACCTAAAATTGTCGTGATAAAGACTAACCAGATGGCATTTTCAAAGATGGGTCCCCGAAGTTCCCAAAGTTCCTTTTTCGGGAAATCTTTTCCATCGTTAAATAGTAAGGGGGCGATGAATAGAAGTAAGAACCAAGTGGTATCGAGCTCGATTTTGAAGTCGAACAAGATGGCAATGATAACTCCGAAAGCAACTTGGATTAAGCTAACGGGGATTGCCTTGATGTAGTGACTTGCGACGTTTGAAATTAAAACTAAACTAAGCAGGATTAAGACTGCTTCTAATATTTCCATAATCAGACCTCCATTTTTTTGTTGTTACTTTAATTATACCAAGTTTGAGTACAATTTATTAGGGAGTTCTGAGAATCAAACTAAAAAAGAACCCATTTTGGGTTCTTTTAGAAAAAATTAAACTATGAATCTCTAGCAACTGAAACTGCTACGACCAATGCACAGATTAAAAAGAGACAGAAGCAGTAGAGTTTGTCTAAATAGTTATAGATTCTTTTTTGTCCGCGCGATGGATTACTAATGAAGACGTAAACGCCCGCTTCAATTAGTAAGCACAATAACATAATAAATACTAAGACAGCCGCAATTAATTCCTTTGGTCTCATTATCATCACATCCTTTTTAATAGTTATATCTATTATAAGCGGAAAACAAAAAAGAGAAACAGTTAATGTCTCTCTTTTTAAAGAATATTTACTTTTTAAAGATTTTGATCAATTTCTTCGTCTGTATTTTCATCAGTAGGAAGAGTTGAATCAGCATGCTTGATTCCGTAGGCAAAGTAGATAACTACTCCGATTACGAACCAAACGATTGAGTAAATTTTGGCTTCCACATCTAGACCCATGAAGATGGCAAATGATCCAAGGAAACCAAGGATTGGAAGGGCTGGGAAGAATGGTTGCTTGTAGGCAGCCTTTGGCAAGTCCTTACCTTCACGTCTTCTAAGTGGGTACATTGCAAGGGAAACTGCCATGAAGGCAATTAAAGTACCGGCAGAAATCAATTGAGCCAAGAAAGTGAATGGGAAGATTGCTCCCATTACCACTCCAACGGCAGTAATAATCCAAAGCGCGTTAGTAGGTAGTTTTTTGCTGTTAAGCTTACCGATTGATTTAGGAAGCATCTTATCTCTACCAAATGAGTAGATCAAACGAGATCCGGCCATCATCATTCCGATAAGGGCAACTAGCATACCAACCACGGCAACGGCTTGAACTACTGAGGCGATTACCACGTGACCTTGTTGACGTAGTGCCCAACCAACTGGTTCTGCATTACCAAGGTATGAAGTATATTTAAACATTCCTACGAGGACAAGTGATACGGCAATGAAGAAAACTGTACCAATCAACAATGAACCGATGATTCCGCGAGGCATGGTTTTTTGTGGCTCTTTGGCTTCGGCTGAGTTAGCAGCGATTGAATCAAATCCGATGTATGAAAGGAATATAGTTGAGATACCGGCATAGATACCAGCCCAACCACCCACAAAGGTAGTCCCATCAGAAAGTGGGTGTGATTTAGGGAAAAATGGTACGTAGTTTTGTGATTTGATAGCAGTTGCACCAACGACCACGAAGACGATGATGGCAAGCAACTTCAAAACAACTAGGATGTTAGCGATTTTAGTAGTTTCAGTATCACCACGAAGAAGTAAGAAAGTAACGATTCCCACTACTACCACGGCAATAATATCAACTACACCACCGTTAGTTCCCAGTGGGAAAGCTAGGGCATTTGGTAGTTTGATTCCGAGAGGCGAAATCAGTCCTTGTACGTTGGCAGAAAGTCCAGCGGCAACAAAGGCCACGGCAATCAAGTATTCAGCCAAGAGGGCCCAACCAACAATCCAACCCCAGAACTTACCGAAAAGAACTGAGATCCATGAGTAGGCAGATCCGGCAAAGGGAAGAACGGATGCCATTTCGGCATAGTTCATCGCCACCAAACCAGCGACCACCGCAGCTAAAATAAATGAAATAACAACGGCAGGACCGGTGAATTTAGCGGCAACCAAACCAGGAAGGGTGAAGATTGAAGTTGAAAGAATAGTTCCTAGACCCAATGCCAAGAAATCTTTCACCGTCATGGTTTTTTGCAAATGTTTATCTTTAGATGCGTAAAAGTTGAAATCAACTTTTTCGTTCATCTTTTTGAAAATGTTTTTCATATTGAGCTCCTTTTTTACCAACCCATTTTAGTGGTAGGGTCAGCAATTTTTCCATCATTTAATTCTTGCATTGCTTGTTCAAGGATTTGAAAAGCTTGTTGTAACTCGGCTTCTTTGATTACCAAAGGTGGTTGGAAACGAAGAATGTTTCCACGAACGGTAATCATCAAGGCGCCCAATTCAAAGATTCGGGTGATTAATTTAGTGGCTGCTTGGTTATCAGCTTTTCCAGTTTCAGGATCAACGATATCAATTCCGCCATTTAAACCAAAGATTCGAACATCACCAATAAAATTAAACTTACCTTTCATTTTAGCAAAGAATTCCTTTGCTTGCGCACCTAATTTTGCACTTCTTGCAACTAAATTTTCTGATTCAATGACATCTAAAGTAGCATTAGCTGAGGCGGTTGTGACTGGGTTACCCGCAGTGGTATAAACGTTACCAGGTGCAGCTAAGGCATCCATGACTTCGGCTCTACCTAAAACGGCACTTAAAGGAAGTCCAGAAGCAATTGATTTACCGACTGCAATCATATCTGGATGAATGTGGGGGAAGTGATCAATGGACCACATCGTTCCACTACGTCCTAACCCTTGGTTAACTTCATCAACGGCAAACATGATGCCATTTTCCTTAGCGAAGTCATACACCTTATTTAGGTATCTTTCCGGTGCCTTTAGGAAGCCTCCGTCACCTTGAATTGCTTCGATTTCGATTAAAGCAGTTTCATCAGCGGGTAGATAGGTTTCAAAGGGGAGTTTGAAGGCTTCAAACATGCGGTCTGAAAATTCATCATCAGTTTCACCCTTTAAACGGTACCAAGGACTAGGGAAAGGAACTTTAACCACTCCAGGAAGGAGCGGACCAATCTTTCTAGTCATGTTGAGGCTAACTCCAGATGTCGAGATGGAGCCGTAGGTAGAACCGTGATAGGCACCGGTAAAACTAACGATGTATTGCCGCTTCGTGTAGGCTCTTGCAAACTTGATAATGGCATCGTTTGCGTCTGAACCTGAATTTCCGTAAGCGACGCGGACGTCACCTTCAATGGGAGCTAATTTAGCAAGTCTAGGAGTTAACTTAGCTTCAGGTTCGTTAGCAAAGTAGGCAGGCGTATATTGGATTAACTTAGCAGCCTGGTCTTGAATCGCTTTAACGACGTGGGGATGACTGTGCCCCGTGTTAGTTGCGGATGCACTGGACAATAAATCTATGTATTGATGATCATCTTCGTCAGTTAAAATCGCGCCCTTACCAGACTTAATTACAATATCGAAATACTTAATTCGGTCTGCTTGAGCATAGTATTGCTGTTCTGATTCTAAAATTTCTTTGTTAGACATGACATTACTCCTTAATTTATTGGGATTGAATCGGTGTAATTGATCAACTCCTATCTTGAAAGATAAAAAAAGCCCCACAGTTACTTAAACTGGGGACTTTTGGTATTTTTAAATGATACGCCCCACAGTGTCATTTGAATAACTGCGTGGACAATAGTCAGAAAATCTTTGAAATACTAAAATAGCATTTTATTATCCACACCGGTTTTAATAATTGGTAAGACTAAAATGAATAATAAAATAATAATGTAAGCTACAGTATTCATGTTTCAGATTTCCTTTCCGTTGTATTTTTTTAACTTTTTTAAAGTATAATGTGAACTTTTAAATCTGTCAACAACAATTTTACAGTTTTTTACCGTAAAATGAGTTACTTTGATTGAAAAAGTTAGGATTTAATGATTTATTTTTGGTGATATTTGTGGGTTAAAGTCCAAATTACCATTAATAAAATAGCGGCATAGATGGCTCCACCAAAACCTAAAAC
Source organism: Fructilactobacillus vespulae (assembly GCF_047324295.1). GTDB lineage: Bacteria > Bacillota > Bacilli > Lactobacillales > Lactobacillaceae > Fructilactobacillus > Fructilactobacillus vespulae. Next base: position 598,903 of record NZ_CP137138.1, read on the forward strand.
CGGAAGTCCCATGGAATTAACGAGGACACTACCAGTGGCAGAACCTACCGCGATTCCGATGTTACTGGAGATCGGGTTTAAAGAAGATGCCAACACTAATGATTGGGGATAATCATTTTCGGCAATCTCCATATATAGGAGCTGACTAGTTGCTCCAGACATGTAAATAGTAATTCCTAAAATAACGATGATAATTAAGTTAATCAAAGAGAACTTAAAGAAGATGGAAGCACAAGCTAAAGCCACCATTTGGAGTACGTAGAATTTGAAGAGTCGATGAAGACCGTTTTTGGCGGCTAATACGCCCCCTAATTGGTTACTGACTAACGTACCTAAGCCATAAACTACTAAAAATCCAGTTACGAAGTTAACGTTAAACCCGTAATGATTGATTAAAAGCGGCGTAACGTAGGTATAAAGAACATAAACACTTCCCAAAGCTAGAGCTGGAATGGTCATTCCTAGCAGGATTCGACGATCTTTTAAGATATCGAATTGGGAACTAAAGTTTTCTACTTTAGCTTGTTGAATGTCATGAGGCAGGGAAATGTAAAAACTAATCAATATAATAGTAGAAACTACAACAATTAATGCAAAAACATACCGCCAACCCAGGTGACCAGTGATCCAAGTCCCAATGGGAACTCCAATGATATTGGCAATACTAAAACCGGAAAAGATCCATGAAACAATCCAAGCCCGTTTTTCTTTGGGGGCAATCTTGGTAGCAAACGTAATGGTTAGAGAAATTATAATTCCAGAAACCAACGCGGTGATAACTCGAGAAACTGCTAAAACCGCAAAATTGGGTGCTAACGCAGACATCAAATTACCAAAGATAAAGACTGATAAGATAATCATCATCACCTTCATCAATTTGGCATCTCCAATTAATAGCGAAATAATGGGAGTCGAGATGGCATAAACTACCGCAAAAATGGTGGTTAGAAGTCCAACACTAGCGACACTTACATGGAAGGAATTGGCTAAGCTACTTAGAATTCCAACGATAATAAATTCGCTAATCCCTAAAATTAATCCGATTGAAACTAATATAATGGTACGAACGCGAAAACTTTGCATAAAAACTCCTAATCTAAAACTTGGTCTGTTAATTAAAGCCATTACTTTATTGTAACAATAACTGAAATGATTTTGTAGAGTGAGTTTTATAGCACTTGTCATTTAAATCACGAGCAATTTAATGATTATTTAATAAGTTGTTTTGTTAGACATTTAAATTCATTGTGTTAAATTTAATAATATGCAATATGTATAATTGCAAAACTTTATCACAGAAAGACACTTTCAAGAAAGAGGGAGCAAATATGTTTAAACATACAAGAAAGTTACAATACAACGCCAAGCCAGATCGTCCAGATCCATTAATGGCCCGTCGTCTTCAAGAATCATTGGGTGGTCAATGGGGAGAAGTGACCGGAATGATGTCATACCTATCTCAAGGTTGGGCTTCAACTGGTGACGAAAAGTATAAAGACTTATTGTTAGCTACTGGTACCGAAGAAATGGCGCACGTGGAAATGATTTCAACCATGATTGCTTACTTACTAGAAGGTGCACCAATGCATGCAACCGAAGAAGAAATGCGTAAAGATCCAGCATTGGCTGCCGTAATTGGTGGAATGGATCCAGAACATGCAATTGTTCATGGAATGACTGCAGGACTTAATAATCCGAATGGAGCTGCTTGGAATGCCGGTTATACGACATCTAGTGGTAACTTAGTTGCTGATATGCGTTTTAACGTGGTTCGTGAATCAGAAGCTCGTTTGCAAGTTAGTCGACTTTATTACATGACTGAGGATAAAGGTGTTCGGGATATGCTACGTTTCTTACTAGCAAGAGAAACTCAACACCAACTCCAATTTATTAAGGCACAAGAAGAACTGGAAGAAAAGTATGGTGTAATTGTTCCTGGTGATATGAAAGACATTGAACACCAAGAATTTTCACACGTTTTGATGGACTTTTCTGATGGTGGTGGCGCTAAGGCTTTTGAAGGTCAAACTGCTAAAGATGGTGAAAAGTTCACTTATCAAGCTGATCCTGAAGCAATGGGTGGTTTGCCAAAAAACAAACCCGCTGATAAACGTTTACACAATAATCAAGGCTAATAAATTAAATTAACTAAGAAAGACCAATAAATTTTGGTCTTTCTTTTTTTATTAAATAATATTGATTAAAACTTGTAATCATAATGTAAAGCTACTGTATTGATTTTAATAATCTTAAACAAAGTTAAATGAAGTATAATAAAGTTGTTTATTAATATAAGAAATGAGAGGTAAACCAATGGATAAAATTAACGCGAAAAGAAATCAAGTAAGTTTTGAAACTGGAGAACAAAAATTACACAGTAAATTAGCAAAAAGTAAGCATGGATGGGTAAAAGTTACATTTGGAGTTACATTTGCTTCATTATTCTTCTTTGGATATCAAGCAAGCGTAAGTGCGGATGAAGCTACTGCACAACCTACAATCACTACAGCACAAGTAGCAAAAGCAACAGATACTACTACTGAAGCAAAAGCTGCTGATAAAACAACCACTGATAGTGATGCTGCCAAGACTACTGATACTAAAGCTACCGATAGCAAAACTGCTGATCAAACAGCTACTAAAACAACTGACGAAGCTAAACCAGCAACTACCACAGATACTAAATCTGCTGCTCCTAAAACAGTAGATACTAAAATGGCTGATGCTGAACAAGTAAAAGCACCCGCAGTTGAAGACAAAACTGTTCAATCTGCTCAAGCACAAGCAGCAGTCGTTGCACCACAAAAAGCTGCTGAACCTGCTGTAGATACAGATACATACACTGCACCTCAAACTGCTAGTGCAGAAACGATTTCTCCACGAGCTGCTAGTGAAGAAGCCACATATTCAAGTGATACAGATGGTATGACTCAAACTTCTGGTTCATACACAGCTCAATGGGAACAAAACGTCCGTAACCAACCAAGTATTAATGGTCAAGTTACTGGTCAATTACAAGCTGGTGACACCATTAACTACAATGGTTCAAAGGATAATGATGGTTACACTTGGCTTCACTACCAAAACTTTGCTGGACAAGATCGTTGGATTGCCAAATTAGCTAACCAAACTGCTAACACTGGTTCAACTACTTCATCTAACCAACAATTTATTGATTCAATCGCACCTGGTGCCATTGAAACTTGGAAACAATACGGTGTATTACCTAGTGTTTCAATTGCGCAAGCAATCGTAGAAAGTGCCTGGGGTTCAGCTGCTCCTGGTAACAACTTATTCGGAATTAAAGGTAACTACAATGGGCAATCAACTACTCTTCAAACACAAGAATGGAACGGTAGTGGTTATGTAACTATTTATGATCAATTCCGTGCTTACCCAAGTTATGCCGAAAGTGTTGCTGATCATGGTCGTTTCTTATTTGAAAACTCACGTTACAACAACTTACTAGGTGATAAAAACTACACTAGTGTTGCTTGGAAACTACAAAATGATGGTTACGCTACTTCACCAACC